>CAZIRG010000149.1:0-4447 GCA_964541505.1 uncultured Syntrophomonadaceae bacterium
ACAAAAGAGATTGGAATAATTTAGTATAATTATATTAAAGTTATGGGATTTTTGGTATTCTTGAAAAAGATGCCGCTGTGCACAAAAATTTTACAAGAAGGTCGGATTTCAGTCTCGGTATAAACACACGATGATGTACAAAGGCAAGGAAATTGGTACATATTTGATAAAAAAGGAATGAACTAGGACAAAGATGAACACCTATCATTTTTTAGCAGTAATTGGGAAAGACAAATGTGGTCATTATGCCCTTTGTCTTGAGCTTCAAGGATGTTATACTCACGAAGGCAACTAATCTGCATTATTAGCCTGCCTGTGCGTCTGCCTGTGCGTTGCACGCAGACAGGCAAGTATTCAGAAATCAGGAATTAATGACCATTTGACAGTTGACAGTTTACGGGGGTTACGGGGGTTACGATTTTCCAATTTGCCATACAATAATTAACTGGTAACTGGTATAAGAAATACGAATTTATGAGTTTGGCGAGTATATGCTGTAGATATACCTATAGAGTTCGTCAGGCGTACAGGCAGTAACGAAGTTGTCTTGGAGGCAACTTCTGAGAAGATAACTATCCGCCATCTTGCCACTACAGAACAATGCTCTCGGAGTAGAGGGGTGTTGTTATATTTTTAGTGTCATTAAGGGAGCATGTTGCTGGGCACCATATACATCGCAGTCGCCAACTGCCCCTGCTGAGCGGGGTCTGACTATCGTAATTTTAATTGCTTTGGCTGGATCAAAAGCGATAATAGAGATGACATCATTTTCCGGCACTTGGTATAAACGGCTAATAAGAGCTTTATTTATAACCTTTAATCCCTTCACTCTTTCATAATCAGGGAATTCCTTAAAGATAATATCGAAAGTTAATTCATATGGACCGGCATTTTTACTTCTGATTATTTCTGCTATTTCAGTAATAGGAACAGTCATTTTTAAAAACCTCCCTTTTTTTAGTTAGTTACTCCTGTTGCAAGCGGCGGTATTACCCATTTCCTTTATTTCAATCGTGAAATACTCTAAGGGGTCGTCTACCTCAAGCAAATGATGGAGACTAAATTCATAAACGTCACCAGTTTTAAAATCAGAAGGAGAGTAAGGAAACGCTAGGTTTCCAGCTGTTGCCACTCGTCCCGGATAACCGTAATGTAGCATGCTGGAGCGAGCAAAACTACAGATAGTATTTGCCAATTCCTGCGTATTTGCCACCACTTCGATTATTATACCTAACTCGTGAGATTTAATTTCCTTTTCTGGTTCCAGCTCTCCCATAACCCCATTCTTGCCATAAATTTTAAATAGCAATTGATAATCATCATTATTAAGGTCGGTAAAATTACTTTTTACCATATCTTTAATTGTTTCTAAAATTTTATCAATCTGCAAAATCATAATAGGGTCCCTGGTTCCAGCAATGGAGATTGTTCGATAGCCAACCAACTTAGCACCTTCCAACTTAATAGTGTATTTTTTATCAGGAATAAACTTACTGCCTGTTACTTTAACTCTATGCTCATCCAGCTGGGTGAAGCGAGTTTTAGTAAGGTCCAGAAGCCCACCGGGACCGTGCAGTTTGCAAGGATCTCTCTTTTCATAAAGAGTATGTGCAGATACAGAAGTAACAGTGCATTTTCTTTCCGGATTGAGTGGTTCCAGTATAAAACAGTCTTTAGTGATTATTCCTAATAGGCAATCACTTCCACTGCCGGGAGAAGTGGCGATACTGGCGCATTCCAGAATTTTACCCATATGAAAAGCCAACCCCGCATCAAAACCCTCTTTAATAGCAGAAGCAGCAAATACAGTTGGGTCATAGGCGCGTCCGGCTAGAACAACATCTGCTCCTGTTTCCAGCGCTTTAATAATCGGCTCAACTCCCATTTGACCTACTATTCTGCTTGTTGCCTCTATCTCCTTTGAAGATGTTTCTTTAGCCGGGAAAAGCGGTGCAACCTTACCTGACTCAAATTTTTTTAAGATTTCTTTTTTGGTAAATTCAGCATTTACCAGCGCAATTTTTATATTTAACTTTTCTTCTTTGGCTATCTCTTCTACTATTTCAGCACACCAGTTAAGATGGACAGTTGCTCCCGAGCCACCTGCTGTACCCACAAGTACTGGAATGTTTGCTTTTTTGCCGGCTGTAATCATTAACTTCAAATCCCGCTTTACTGCTTTTCTGTCAGTAAAAGAAACTCCTGCTCCAAGATAGTATGGGCCTGGATCCGTGGAACCACCATCAACAGCAATTACATCTGGTTTCTTTGACATTCCTCTTGCAAAAGATTTTTCAGGAAATCCGTATCCTAAAATGGCGGTAGGAGATAAGACCTTTATTTCTTGCATTTTGTTTTTTCCTCCTTTTAAAAACATACTACTAATAATTGAATTATAAAAGAAAAAATAATATTTTCAATATTTTGTAACTAAAGTTTATATTGTTCATTATAGTCATGTAAAATATTTATGTCAGGGTAAAATACGATCATAAAATTTATAAAAGGAATTTTGTAAGATTTTAGCGAAGATAAGGTTTTGGGAGTAAGCTTCTGGTAAGATTTTGGCTAATTTGGGATGAAAAGAAATGGCTAAAACAAAAAAACCGATGAAAATAAAGAATAAAATATTTCTTTTACTTATCGTATTAATTATTATAACCCTCTTGATTGTTGGTATTATAATAGAAAGAGTTATAGTAACTAGATTTGAAAATCGTTTAGAACAGCATGTCATGGATATTGCTCGCTCTGTAGCCAGTATTCCTGAAATCCAGAAAAATGTAGGGGAAACGGGTGGTCATTTAACAATTCAACCTGTTGCCGAAAGTATACGGGAAAAAACAGCTGCAAGATTTGTAGTAATAATAGATATGAACAGAATCAGATACTCTATCAAGCAGATAAAAGATCCTGCTATAGGAGGGTTGCTCTTAGGAAAACACGGCCGGTGCCGGAAATGGACGGAATTGAAACTTTGAAAAGAATAAGAGAAAAAGGTGACGATGTAGATATTATCCTTATAACAGCTGCTCAGGAGGGAAATATTATTAAGGAAGTTATGAGATTTGGTGCTTTTGACTATATTATAAAACCTTTTACATTCGAAAGGGTTAAGGCTGCTCTGGATTCTTACCGGCAACTTTTTGAGAGAATAAATTTTGGCACTCCCTGTTTCAACCAAAAAGATGTTGACAGAACATTTATTCCCAAGGTTAAAAATGTTGACAAAAGACTATTGCCAAAGGGATTGCAACATGCTACTTTGCATACTATTATTAATCAAATCAAAAAGAACAAGCAAGCTTTGGCTGCAGAAGAAATTGCCAATCTTACAGGCATATCCCGGGTTACTGCCCGGCGTTATTTGGAATACCTTGTTTCTTGTGGCAGGGCTTCAGTAGAGCCACACTATCAAAAAGTAGGACGACCGATAAATAAATACAAGTTATTAGAATAGATGCCCAGATGCCACTTTGCAAAGAGTGGCATTTTTTTATTACCAAAACGAACAAAAATAACCGATATGACCATATTCTTGCGGTATTTCATTATCAAAAATATAATGAAATGAAGGGAGGTGGGTAAAAAATAGTAGTTGCCTAAAATTTTTAGGTCATTGTTTTTAAATCTCAAAAAAGGAGGAATAATTTTAGATGAAGACTGAAATTGAAAGCGCAGGTGTAGAAATGGGGAAAAATATCTGGCGTGAAAAAATTGCTTATGGGATACCTTTGTATGTCTATCTGCCCCTATTAGCTGTAATTCTTGTGGCTACTTTTACGGGACGAATTCCCAATAATATGGTAGGAGGTTCAGCGTTTTTACTTGTAGTTGCCGGAGGATTAGTTTATGTTGGAGATAGGATACCAATATGGAAAGATTGGTTGGGAGGAGGCTTGATTTTTACTTTACTTATCGGAGGACTTGCCAGCTATTTTCACCTTCTTCCAGAGCAATCTTTTGAGGCGATCACAGGATTTTATCACAGCCCAACAAATATGTTAGTTTGGTGTATAGTTGCTTTAATTGCCGGAAGTATTCTTTCCATGCCTAGGGATTATTTGGTAAAAGCTTTTCCGCTTTTTTTCCCGGCAATTTTTGGTGGTCTGATTGTTAGTTGTATTTTTGGGTTTATTGGAGGAAGTTTAAGTGGATTCGGGGGAATTAAAGCTATCTTAACTGTTGTTAATCCTATTATGGGTGGGGGGTTAGGAGCAGGCGCTATACCGATGAGCGAGATTTATGCACAGGCAACAGGCTTAGGATTTGATGAAGTATTTTCGATGCTTATTCCAGCTGTTGTAGTTGGTAATATAGTAGCAATTGTTATTGCTTCCGTACTATATCAGCTCGGAAAAATGAAGCCGGTATTGTCGGGAGATGGGGTTCTGATGCCCAAGGAAATGTGGCAACCAAAGGGTGGTCTTAAAAAGATAGACATTAA
>CAZIRG010000150.1:0-4442 GCA_964541505.1 uncultured Syntrophomonadaceae bacterium
TTTTTCTCTATTATATAATAATGGAGTGATAGAAAAATGGCAATGTAAAATATTGCTATATCCTGAATTGTTACAAAAAATTAACAACTAGGGGAAGAGGTTAAAAGGTTAAAAGGTCAAAAGGTTAAAAGGAGAACGAGGAGAACGAGGTAAAACGAGGAAGAAAAACCTCGCAACCCCTTTTCGTCTCTTTATCTCTTAACCTCTTTACCTATTGAAACCTATTGAAGAATTAGCGCAGGAGTAGCTTGTTAGTTAAACTATCAGGTTCGCAGGGGAGGATAATTTTTAATGCGAGTGTTTCACTTGATAAGCGGAGGTGAGACCGGAGGATCTAGGGTTCATGTTCTTTCTCTTGTACAGGAATTACAGAAGCAGATAGAGATTACTCTGGTTTGTCTTATGGCAGAAGGTTTTTACCAGGAAGCTCTGGAAAGAGGCTTACCCGTTAAAACTATTGCTCAAAAAAAGAGGTATGACCTAGGAGTGATAAAAGAGTTGCGTGGTATGATAAGTGGGGGTAATTACGAGTTGCTACATTGTCATGGAGCTAGGGCTAATTTCTATGGTGTTTTTTTGAAACGGCTGATTAAAATACCTGTTGTTACTACTATACACAGTGATTACAAACAAGATTTTATAGGCAGTTTTTACAAAAAACTGGTTTATACTACCTTAAACACTTGGGCGTTACGCTCTTTTGATTCTTTTGTTGCTGTTTCTGACAACTTTAAAGAATTGCTAGTTTCTCGAGGGTTTCCTGCGGAAAAGATTTTTGTAGTATATAATGGTATTGACTTTGGGTTGTCTCTAAAGCTAGCTTCTCGCCAGGATTTTTTACAAAAATTTGCTCTTTCCATCCCCCCAGAAGCCAAAATAGTAGGAATTGTAGCCCGGTTACACCCTATAAAAGGACTTGACCTTTTTATCCGGGGAGCGCAACATATTTTAAAGGAAGAGCCTGAAACGCATTTTATTATTGCAGGCGAAGGAAAAGAAAGAGAGAAGCTGGAGTACTGCCGAGAGAGCTTAAAATTACAAAAAAAAGTTCACTTTATCGGGCATATTAAGAATACTGATGAATTCATCAATATTCTAGACATAAACACTCTTACCTCCCATAGCGAAAGTTTTCCGTATGTTCTACTGGAAGGTGCTCGTTTAAAAAAACCGACAGTCAGTTCTGATGTAGGGGGTATAGGACGCCTGATAAAAGAAAAGGAGACAGGACTTCTTTTTCGCTCTGGAGACGAGACAGATTTTGCAACGAAGGTTTTGGAATTATTGCGAGGCAGAGACCTAGCGACAAGAATGGGAGAAAGACTTTACCAGCACAGCCAAAAGAATTTTTCCTTGAAGCGTTTAGCAGAAAGTCATTTGCATATTTACAATTTTTGCAATTAAACTAATAGGAAGTAAGGAGAGAGGGAAATGGTACTTATTGACAAAAAAGGGAAACTATTGGGGTTAATTAATATCATAGACTTGATTGTTATTATGCTGGTAGTCGCCTTGGTTACGGGAGGAGCTTATAAACTGGTCTTATCAGAAAGAGCGGTTGGCGAGGAAGATAGGCTGGCTGAAGTTGTCTTGGAGGTTGTTATTTCCGAAGTGAGGCAGGCTACGGTTGACATTGTTGCTCAGGGAGACAAACTTCAGGATGCCACTATACGACAGCATTTTGGTGAAATAATCGATTTGGAAGTTAAACCTTTTCGTATACCGGTAGAGACGAGAGAGGGAAAGGTGGTTATGGCAGAAGTTCCGGAACGTTATGATATTCACCTGACCATTGCTGGCACAGGTCGTATTTCCCGAGATGCCATTCGAGTTGCTTCGTTTGAGGTTCTTACTGGCAGTCGTATTCATTTAAGAACCAGGTATTATTCTGTTGTAGCTACTGTTTTAAAAGTGGAAGTGGTGGAGTAATGCTGGAAAGATTATCAAAAAGCAAAGCAGAAAGCTTTGTCGAAGTTTTTTTAATTTTATTTTCCAGCTGGGTGCGAGAAAGTTTTTTTGCTAAAACTTTTTGGCAAGGTGGTTCCCTGCGTCTTTGGCAGGGAAGCTGGCTGTTTAGAGGTATCAAATATGGCACTGGTAAAATAAAAACTTTTTTGTTTAAACCTGCTCATTTTTTCTCAGTAACTCTGGAGCACAGCGTTGCTGAGAAAAAATGGAATCAGGCTATAGATAGGGTCAAGACCCTTTGTAGAGATTCTTATGTCGTAGTAACAATTAAAAATCTACCCTTATATAAAGAACATAACGCCTCTTTTACCACACTAGGGCTTTACCTGCTGGTCTTTCTTCTACCGTTTTTGCCTAATTTAATCCTTCTTTTATTAATAGGTTTTGTGGGAGTTTCTTTTTTCTTACGCCGACTGCGCCTAGGATTTTTGTCGTTAGAACTTCTTTCTGTTGAACCAGCATTATTTATTTACCTGCTTATGGTAACACTTTCCACTTTAACCTCCATAACTTTGGTAGGCAGTATGCGCGACTGGGTCATTTATGTTTTTGCTTTCATTTTGTTTTTTGTTTTTATCAATCAAATCGAAAATAAAGAGCAGTTTCATACTGTTATTTTACTTGCTCTTGTGGGTGCTTTCGGGGTTTCTCTCTATGCTATTTGGCAGTATGTTGTCGGTGTTCCGATGCTGTCGGGTTGGGTTGACGCTACACAGAATCCTTACTTACAAACCCGGGCCTTTTCAGTCTTTGGCAACCCCAATATTTTAGCAAAATACTTGCTAATGCTCATTCCTTTTGGCTTGGCTTTACTGCTGATTGTCCAAAACTTCTGGTCTCGCTTGTTTTTGCTGGTAATCGTTTTGACCTTGGGACTAGCCCTCTTGTTCACTTTTTCTCGTGGAGGGTGGCTGGGCATGCTGGTAGGTCTTTTTGTGTTTGCTGTTTTGCAAAATAAAAGGATACTTATCGTTCTGCTTGTGTTTTCGCTTGTCCTGTTGCTTGTCGGGATGACTGTTATGCCAGTAACCGTTTTACAGCGAGTGTGGACAATTGTTACTTTGCAGGATTCTGCTATTGCCTATCGTTTTTTGGTTTGGCGAGAAGCCGTGCATATTATAGAGGATTTTTCTTTAACAGGGGTAGGGTTCGGGCACAGAGCTTTTATGGAAATATATCCTTTGTATATGCTGGACAGGGTAAAAGCACCTTTTCATGTGCATAATTTTTACTTGCAGCGTTTGGTAGAAACAGGAATTTTAGGTTTTTCAATTTTTCTCTGGTTGCTGGCAGGAATTTTTAAACAAGGGCTAAAAACCTTGATTTCTTGCCAAGATGTTTTCTTCAAGCATATAATTATTGCTTCCCTTGCTTCTCTAGTTGCTGTTCTCGTGCAAGGTCTGGCAGAAAATATTTTATACATGCCTAAAATAACAATTCTTTTTTGGCTGAATGTTTCTTTCATCTTTTTGTGTCGCAAGTTGAGCAGGGAAGAAAGGAGAGTTTAAAAAGAAGATGTCTTTTGATAAAATTTGGTCTAGAATCTTAGTATTTTTAATAATTCTCAGTGTTCTTACTGCAGGGTATATTGCGGGTCACAATGACTTGGCTACACGTACACATAGTCAGGTTGAACTGGCGGTAGATCTTGATGAAATCACTGCTCTGAGCGAAAAAACAGGCTTGTCGATTTCCGTAGTCCTAGAAAGTATTGTGGAAGCAGGAGTTAATTCTGTCGGCATGAATCCTGTGAGTATAGATGACTTGCAAGAAGAAGGACGATTGAGCATCTTTACCTCAGAGGATGTGCTTAGAGCTTTCCAGCTGACAGGAAAGCTGCCTGTTTTTTTAGAAGGCATAACTGATAACCAGCAACTCGCTACTGGTGAACCCCCCTTTATTTATATTGTTACAGGGGAGGTACTCCTAGCGGAAAAAATAACAGAGAGGCTTTCATATAGAGAAGGCGATTTTTCATCCCATTATCACGGAGGTATGGCTCTCCATGTTTTTAAAACTACCGATTCTCTGGACGATTTGCTTTCACTAAGACTTTTTCTCCTGCCGCTGGAGGCAGAAATTATCAAAGAAAAAGGGCTTCAGGTAGTCCCCAGAATCAGCAATTGTGATTTGACATCACCAGAATTATTGCAGGGCTATATGCATATATTTCGGGACTTTGAGGTCAGCACCTTTCTCCCTGCGGGCTCCGAAGTGCTAGGATATGCCAACTTTTTAGCACAGACTGCACATATGCTTAACGATCTAGACTGGGCTCTAGGTGCTGTGGAGTATGCTGCACAGCCAGTCGGGCTTGGGCTTTTGTCCGCCTATATGGAGAACAATCTGGTCAGTGTACATCCTATTTTTTTCGGGCAGGCTACCTGTTTTATTGTGAACCGTGTTGCTGAGCGCCGGGCGAGACTTCTTTATATGCGTTTTTTTCGAGAGCACGACTCGCCAGAAACCGTACC
>CAZIRG010000151.1:0-4399 GCA_964541505.1 uncultured Syntrophomonadaceae bacterium
TTTGACCAAAATATTTCTCTAGGTTGCCTATATGTGTACTCACTGTTGACTGGCTTAGAAAAAGGCTCTCGGCTGCTTTAGAAAAATTTCTTTTTTCTGCAACTGTGATAAAACAGGACAATTGATAAAGCTGCATGTTTTTCATCTCCACTCTTTTAGTTTGTATTTATTATATCAATAAGTAGCTTTTCTTTCTATCTATAATAAGTGTTTGTATCATTAATTTTTTTTATCTATAATGATGTCAGGAATACAATTATAAAAATCAAGGAGGCGTTGATAGTTTGCGAGAAAAAGCGTTGCTTGTTGTAAGTGGTGTTATTATGGCCTTTTTTGGCGTGTTGCTGGTAGTAAAGGGAAATCCGGTGCATATGGGTTTTTGTATTGCTTGCTTTCTGCGGGATATTACCGGTGCACTGGGGCTACATAGAGCCGGGGTAGTGCAATACATAAGACCGGAGATAATCGGGTTTGTACTGGGGGCTTTTTTATTATCCCTGTTTTTCAAGGAACACCAGGCTAGGGGTGGCTCAAGTCCTTTGACCCGTTTTTTTCTGGGTGTTTTCATGATGATAGGTTCTCTTGTTTTTTTAGGATGCCCTTTAAGGATGATTTTGCGCTTGGCAGGGGGGGATTTAAATGCTTTAGTTGGTTTTTTTGGCTACGTTTTTGGCGTTTGGGTGGGAATACAGTTTTTGAAAAATGGCTATACGCTGGGCAGGAATTCTACAGAGCTGGTTTTTAATGCCTATATTGCACCAGTTATGTTTGTGGGTCTGTTACTTTTGCTTGTTTTTCCGCCAGATTTTATTTTTTTCAGTAGTGAAGGGCCAGGCTCTATGAGAGCTCCTTGGGTTTTGGCTCTGGTAGCAGGTTTGCTAGTCGGCGCCCTAGGTCAGAGGTCACGTTTTTGTACCATGGGTGGCATTAGGGATATTATGTTGTTACGAGATTATCATTTGTTTAGTGGTCTGGCAGCTTTATTCCTGGTAGCTCTAGCCGGAAACATATTAACAGGCAACTTTAGTTTGGGTTTTGCCGACCAACCGGTAGCTCATCAGGATTTTTTATGGAATTTTGTGGGGTTGGGTATAGTAGGTACGACTGCCGTATTAGCCGGAGGGTGTCCCTTCAGACAGCTGGTTTTAAGCGGGGAGGGCGACACGGATGCTTTAGCTACAGTATTGGGTCTTTTTTTTGGTGCAGCTATCTGCCATAACTTTGGTCTGGCTGCTGGTCCTGCGGGGGTGCCAGCAGCAGGGAAGATTGCTGCCGTTATAGTTTGGGTACTTGTTTTGGTCATCGGTAGTTGGTCGTCGGTAATTACTAGTCGGTCGTCGGTTAGAGGTTAAGAGGTTAGACTAGGGCTAGGAACGAGGAGAGAACAGATGCTAATGGTTACTTTTCCAACTTCCAACATCCCACCTCCAACCTCCAAAACAGCCTCTAACCTCCCACTTCCAACCTCCAATTTGAAAGGTGGTGATATTTATGACAGTAGAGGTTGATGCCAGGGGACTTTCCTGCCCCGAACCGGTAGTTTTGGTGCGTCGTGCACTTCTGGAAACTGATGAAACAGAAGAAATAAAAGTACTTTTAAGCACAGTTGTAGCGCAGGACAATGTTCGTCGGCTTGCTGCTACTCTTGGTTGGCAGACAGAGGCAGAAAAAACTTCAGCAGGATTTATTTTATCTTTGAAGAAGGTATAAGATAAAGATAGAATAGGAAGAACCGGGCACCGTGAAAGGGTGTAAAAAATGAAGGATAAAAAAAATTATTACTTTGATAATGCTGCCACTTCTTGGCCGAAGCCGGAGGTGGTTTATCATGCTGTAGATACTGCTTTGCGGCATGGTGGGAACCCGGGAAGGGGTGGATATAAACGAGCCTTGGCTGCGGAGGAGTTGATTTTCTCTGCCCGACAGAAAGTAGCCTCTTTTTTTGCTATAAAGGACTCCTCTCAGTTAGTATTTACACTAAATGCCACAGACTCTTTAAACATGGCTATAAAAGGTGTTTTAAAGGCAGGTGACCATGTATTGATAACACCTTTTGAGCATAACTCTGTTTTAAGACCGCTTAATTCTCTAGAACGAGCTGGGTTTATTTCTGTGACGGAGATGCCTTGTTCATTGGACGGTGAATTAGATTTAAAAGTTTTGCCGACCCTTTTCCAGGAAAATACCAGGCTGGTTGTAGTTACGCATGCTTCTAATGTGACCGGTCAGATTCTGCCTGTTGCTGCTCTAGCTGCGCTGGCCAGGGAGAAAGGAGCTCTTTTATTGTTGGATGCTGCCCAGACAGCAGGAGTGTATCCCGTAAATGTACAGGATTTAAGACCTGATTTGATGGTTTTTGCAGGTCATAAAGGGTTTCTTGGTCCACAAGGAACAGCAGGACTATATTTAAATAAAAATGTCAAGATAAAATCTTGGCGGGAAGGCGGTACCGGTTCTCGCTCGGAAGAAGAGATCCAACCAGAGTTTATGCCGGACTTTTTGGAAGCAGGCACGCTAAATGTTCCCGGGATTGCTGGTCTGGAAGCAGGAATAAACTTTATTCAGGCGGAAGGTCTTAATCGTATTAGAGGTCACGAAGTGACCCTAGCAGGTAAACTCAGGACCGGGCTGCGGGCTATTCCCGGTGTGCGAGTGTACGGCCCTGAGAATCCTCAAGATGGTGTGGCTGTGGTTTCATTTGAAATCGTAGGAGTTGATTCTGGGAGTGTTGGCTTTACTTTAGAAGACATATATGGTATTATTAGTCGTACTGGTCTTCATTGTGCTCCTCGGTGTCATAAGTGTATTGGTACTTTCCCTCGGGGGACAGTTAGATTGAGCCTTGGTTATTTTACTACCGAAGAAGAGGTGGATTATGTTCTTAAAGCTGTAGCTGAGATATTTGAGAAA
This sequence comes from uncultured Syntrophomonadaceae bacterium, assembly GCA_964541505.1. Taxonomy (GTDB): domain Bacteria; phylum Bacillota; class Dethiobacteria; order PWVN01; family PWVN01; genus CAZLTH01. The sequence goes on from CAZIRG010000151.1 coordinate 2,911, forward strand.
ACAGTTCGGAAATAGTAGAAAGTTAAGTAATGAGATAGGTTAAGTAGTGAGATAGATAGAAAGGGGACACACCTCCCCTTAAAGGGAGATGTGTCCCCTAACCTTAAAAGGAGTGGTTCTATGCTGGTGCAGTTTATCAAAAAAGAGATTAGCAATACCTTTTTGGATCCACGGAAAGATTTTTCTCCAGTTGTTCACAAGATGGAGTTTCGTTATGATCCACTGACTGGCGAGCAGATTCGCTTGGTTCACTTTGGTGCTATTAAACCCCAGCCATTAGATCTTGACTCCTATAAAACCCTTGGGTTTTGCCCTTTTTGTTCTCCTCATAGGGAGACCATAACTCCGAAATTTTTGCCCTCTATTATTCCCCGGGGTAGGCTTTCACAGGGTGAGGCCCTTCTTGTCCCCAATATTTCTCCCTATGATGACTATAGTGGCGTGGTTATCATGAGTGAAGAGCATGTTCTTCCTCTGACTGAATTAACCCCGGAAAGGTTAAAAGATGCGCTGGATTTAGCCTGGGATTTTCTCTTGATATTAAAAGAAAAAGAGCCGAGATTGCCCTACCATTATGTAGGTTGGAACTATATGCCTCCTTCAGGAGGAGGGTTGGTACATCCACATTTACAGGTTTTTGCTAGTCATTCTCCTCCACATCGTTTAGAAATGGAAAAAGCAGCTGATTTCACAAAAGAAACAGGAGAAAATTTTTTCCAGGAATATATCGCTGCAGAAAAAAAACAAGGCAAGCGATATATCGGACAGGTAGGAGAGAGCCATTGGCTTAGTGCTTTTGCTCCTGTGGGAGTTTTGGGAGAGTATCTCTGTATTTTCCCTGGTGTACGTACGGTTGATGACCTGACTATTTCCCGGCGGCAGGATTTGGTTGCGGGGTTACTGAAACTAAACCAGGTTTTTCAAGATAGGGGTGTTTTTAGTTTCAATGCTGCCTTTTTCTTTGGTTCACCCGGACAAGATTCTTATTCTTTGTATATCAGGATAATTCCACGTTCTTTTTTAAATACACGCCAATATCCGCCAGACTTTAATTTTTTACAGACATTAATGAATAGTCCTTTCTCTGTTATCTGGCCAGAAGAGGTTTGCCGGGAGTCTAGGCAGGTTTTTAGTAACTAAGTGCGTAACTATTCAGGCACTAACGTAATAGTTAGAGATTGAATACCACTTTACGGCTTACGGTTTACAGTTGATAATGATTATAAAGCTACAATTTGCCATACAATAACTGTTAAAGAACAATGCGCAAATATTAAATGAGTGTAACTACTTGAGCCTTGCTGCTACAGCAACACCACGTGTGTTGGAGGTGAGAAGTGGGAGGTTAGAGGTTAGAAAAACACCAGGAGTTACCAAAGCTTATTCTTCCGGGGGCTTTTCCAAAACCTCATCCAATCCGTTCGATTATGCTCTGGGTATACTTCCAACTTCCAACTTCTCACATCCAGTATTATCGGTGCTCAAATCT
>CAZIRG010000152.1:0-4361 GCA_964541505.1 uncultured Syntrophomonadaceae bacterium
GTAGTTAATTCTGATAGTTAAATATACTTTAAATTTTCTAACTATAATTATACCACTAAATATATCCTTTAGCAAGAAGAACAAGAAAAATTTTATAGTTTTGCCTTAAAAACTACTCAGGTTTAATATTCTAGGATTCAAGGTTACATTGATGAAACCTAAACCATAGACCGTTTCTATACACGTACCAATTTTACCGTACCCCTTGCACTCATAACATCCCCCATTATAACTAAAACCCCCTCAACTCCTTTGACAGAAGAAGCAAACTCCACTGCTTTTTCTACATCTGCTTTCCTTTTAACTCGATTGGCAGTCGCTGTGGCTACCGCATCAGCTAAAGGAACGTTTTTCGCTAAAATAACTGCCGCATCAGCCTGCCCAAAGCTTAAAGAATGACCTACAGTACCAGAAGAAGTACAAACGCCTAGAGATTCCCCTGATGGGGAAACCTCTAGAGCTAGACGTCCACTGAAAGGTGATTTGCCAGCTAAAATTGCCAGACGACAAGTCCGTTTGCCAGATAAAAAAATATCGCCGCCATTTTCTACTATAATTTCTTGGCACCTCGAGAAAAGAAAATTTCCAACCAACTCAGCAAAAACACCGGCTACGGCAGCCATGGGTCCCACTCCAGCAAGGTTAGATGCCCATGCCAGACGATAAGCACTAGCAGGAGCATAGGGAGCAATCAGACAAGGAGTAAGAGATTTCCTAAACATAGGATTTTTTCCCAAATATTCTTCTAAAAGACAACGCTCGTAAAAAATTATTTTTTCCAACTCTGACTCTAAAGACTTCTGATAGCTTTCTTTATCCACACGCACTAAAATATCTGTTTCTTTGACAACCACTCGAAAACTTTTCAACTCTACATCATCAAAAGAACGATAAGTACGCAGAGAATATCCTTTTTTCGGCATTAAAACGTTTAATACCTCGCTTCTATTGCTCTGGCCGGACAAGCTTTCAGGCAATGTTCACAAACAATACACTTACTCTCATCAAATGAAATAATCATCTCAGGGCGTTTAAGTGATAGGGCTTCGCTCGGACAAATTACAGAACAAGCACCACATTGAGTACAGCGCTCTTCTACCCAAACTATCTCCTGTTCCAATGGATGAATACTTACTCCCTGTGCCTGTAAATAATTAAGCCCTTCTTGGTAATTCTTCTTTTCTCCGGCCACTTCTAGAACCATTAGACCTTCTTTGCGTGGGTTTATACTAGCTTTAAGTAAACTAACCATCCAGCCAAAATCTTTTATCAAATGATAGATAAAAGGCTGTTCTACTACAGTTGCAGGGAAACGCAGAACTATTTTTTCTCTGGTCATTTTAACCTCTCCTTGCCTAGCTTATCTTTCACTCGCAAAGGCTTAAACTTAATTCCAGCATCTGCCGAAGGCAAAGGCTGCACGGGTGCTGTCAGCTCAAAATCGCCTGCCAAAATCCATTCTTTAAGAATAGTAGCAATCTCGACAGCTTTAGGGTAACTAGAAAGAGGTGCCGTTGGCACTTTTTTCTCTCTAATTGTAATTTCACCTGATTTAAGCTCAGCATAGCTTACCTCACCAAGAGTTCCACCTATTCCCTGCGGATAGCTCTCACTATAATCTACTACCTGAGCTACCAAATCACTATCTTTTAGGGTCACATAGGATAGAATATCTTCATCTAAAATGGGGATAGGTATTCCTACCCCTACCTGCATGGTCACTCCATAGCCAAGGTAGCTTACACCTCGTACCCAGCGAGCTTCCATCTGTTTCAAATTTCCCGTCAGAGCTAACGTAGCTCCAGGGGTGCGTGGTGCTCCTTTCTCCGTACGAGAAACACCGGGATTATGCTGTGTGCCATGCCAAGACACATACCCAATGCCACCACCGAAAAAGATGCGCGTTCCAATACCAACAGTACGTAAATAAGGATCTTTAAGTAAAGGGCTTAATTGCCCAGCACTAGAATAATTGGCATTACCCAAATTAGCCTTGAGAATACCCATATAAGTATAAATAGTTTTATCTGAAAGGTTAACACCTACATTATAGTTTTGATAACAATTCCGAGGATTATATAAATAAGCTTCATTAATATCATCTAAAGTAATCCAAGTTTCTAGTCTTTTTTTGGGATAACAATCAGTGCCGTAAGAAGTGGCCTCCATATAAACTTCCTTTCCTGCCAACAGGTCTTCAATAACATGCGCTCCTCCGTAATTAAACTCACCCGGAAAATTCTCATTCGCCGGATCTGTATCAGGAATTTCTGTAGCACCTAAATAAACATCTACAGCAGCAATACCTGCATACGCATTAACACCGTTTAAATAAACTTTTGAAAACCTCATACGGGGAGTAGTATGTCCCAGATTCAAAAAAGCTCCTGAGGAGCACATGGGACCAAAAGTCCCTGTTGTCACCACATCTACTCTTCTGGCGGTATCTACCTGTCCTTCAGCTTCTACCATGGAAATAACTTCTTCTGCTGTTACCACCACAGCTTCTCCTTTACGAATTCTTGCATTAATTTCCTGCAAAGTCTTTCGTTCTTTCAATACACCGTACCTCCATATTCTGAAATCCGCTTTTTTAAAATTTATAGTAATTGCTTATCTAATCTGCTGCCGCAATATGGATTTCTCACTTCTCACATCCAGTACTAGCGGTATGATGCATTATATACTAAAATTTATAAAAAAACAATCCTACCTAGATCATAAAACGCGCGTCTCTAATCTTTCGTTTTCAACTGCTAAAATCTCATTCTGGAAAATTCTTCCCAGACGCTCAATACCCGTGCTAATCTCCTCAAGGCTCGCTTCACTGAACGAGAAGCGAGCTGTATTTTTTCCGTTGCCGTTCGTATGGAACCCTGCCCCATTCACAAAAGCTACCTTCCGATCAAGAGCTTTAAGTAAAATGCTTTCGGCAGACATAGTTTCAGGCAAAGTAACCCAGATAAAAAACCCCCCTCGCGGGTAAGTCCAGCTAATTTCAGCAGGAAAGTATTTTTCCATACAGAAAAGCATCATATCCCGCTTGGCACGATATTTCTCTACCAGTGACTGCACATGATTGTCAATAAATCCATTAACACAACAAGTATAGACCAGCTGCTGGCTCAACGAATTCGAACAAAGGTCAGTTGCCTGTTTAGCCGTAATCAACTTTTCAACAAAGCACTCTTCTGCCATTAGCCATCCCACTCTTATACCTGGAATAAAAGTTTTAGAAAAAGATCCCAGATAAATCACTCTTCCTTCTCTATCCATAGACTTAAGAGCAGAGAAAGGGTAACCTTCATAGCGTAACTCGCCATAAGGATTATCTTCCACAATCAGAAAATCATATTTTTCTGCCAGATGCAGCATCTTCTCTCTGCGCAAAAGACTCATAGTTACCCCGGTGGGATTCTGAAAATTTGGCACCAGGTAAGCAAATTTAGGTTTTTTGCCTTGCTTGCTAAGAATTACCAATTTTTTTTCTAAAATATCCGTGCATATACCTTTACTATCCAGTGGAATGGGGAGGTGGTTTCCTTGATAATTATTAATAGCACCCAGTCCTCCCACATACCCCGGCTCTTCCACAATAACAAGATCATCGGGATTAAGCAAAATCCTACTAATCAAATCCAATCCCTGCTGAGAGCCACTGGTAATCAAAATATTAGCTTCCGTAGCATAAGCTATCCCTTCTCTAGTCATTTTATCCGCTAGGTAGACCCTTAAATCTTTCTGGCCTTCGGTAGGCCCATACTGTAAAGCAGTCGTTGTCTGTTCTTTTAGTATTTTCTGCAAATAATTGGAAATACTGTCAGTAGGAAAAAAATCAGCCCCAGGAAACCCTCCGGCAAAAGATATAATATCCTGACGTTCAGTCAACTTGAAAAATTTTCTGATTTCTGATGTTTTCATCATTCTGGCTCTTTCCGAAAAATATGTTTCCCATACCACACTCACTGTCAACACACACTCCTTTCATGAGACGAAAAATTCCTCTAAAAATAAATTAAGCCTCCTGTCTCTATATCAGAGACGGGAGGCTTAAAAAATTCAAATCCCGCGGTACCACTCCGGTTACTGAATAACTAAAAAAAGAGTTATCTCAGTCACTCAAGCATATGCTTTGTTTTAACGGTATACCGTCCCTACTTACTCAGTATTACTTTTCAGCGGGCAGCTCCAGGGTGGCTATTCTCCCGTCCATGTGCTAGGAACCTTTCAGCCAATGAGTTCCCTCTCTGCAAAGACTGGGTTCGGAATTTTTCCCCTTTCACAACTTTTATTTTATATTATTTTTTCGTAACTACTTGAGCCTTGCTGCTACAGCAACACCACGTATATTGGAGGTGGGA
>CAZIRG010000153.1:0-4321 GCA_964541505.1 uncultured Syntrophomonadaceae bacterium
GAGCTGTTATGACGGCTACGGTTATTTCAGCAGCTTTAGCCACCATTCTTATGGGACTACTAACCAATTATCCTTTTGCTCTGGCTAGTGGTATGGGCCTGAATGCCTTTTTTGCTTTTGTAGTTGCGGCTGTTGCTGGCTGGCAGGCTGCTTTAGGAGCTGTATTTATCTCTGGGCTTGTTTTTGCTATTTTAGCCTTTACTGGGGTTATAACCCAGATAGATACGGCTGTGCCCACATCCTTAAAGAGAGCAGTTTCTGCCGGAATTGGGATCTTTATTGCTTTGATAGGTTTAAAAAACGCTAAAGTTATCGTAAGTTCTGAAGCCACCCTGGTTACTATGGGGAACTTGACTGAGCCTGGTCCGATGTTAGCAATCATTGGTCTTATTATTATTGCCATTTTGATGTCTTTAAAAGTGCGGGGAGCGATTTTGATTGGTATAATTCTGACAACAATAGTTGGTATGTTTACTGGTGTAACAGCAATACCGACAGGGTTGGGAGATATTTTCGGATTACCGTCTAGCTTAGCACCCGTATTTTTTCAGATGGATTTAGTAGGAGCGCTAAGGTTAGGATTTTTTACTATTTTTGCTTTTGTTTTTGTGGATGTTTTTGATACTATGGGAACTCTTTTAGGAACCGGCGCTAGAGCTGGCTACCTAGATAAAGACGGGCGATTGCCCAAAGTTAAAGAAGCCATGATCGCTGATTCTATTGGAACTATGGCTGGAGCTGCTCTGGGAACAAGCACGGTAACTACATATGTGGAAAGTACTGCCGGTATTTCCGACATTGATTATTGTGGGTGTTTTAATGATGGGAGCTGTTGTTGATATTGATTTTGATGATTTTACAGAGGCTTTTCCTGCTTTTATTACTATTATTGTGATGCCTTTTACTTTCAGCATTGCGCACGGTATAGCTGCTGGCTTTGTTACTTATCCTTTGGTGAAAATAGTTGCCGGAGAAACAAAAAAAGTACATTGGATGATGTATCTTCTGGCTATTATAGCCGCTGTACATTTTGTTTTATAACCTTTTGGATTGGTCTTAAAAAACTTGGAGGAGGAGAAGGTTTGATTGAAAGATATACTTTGCCTGCTATGAGTAAACTCTGGAGCCTTGAAAATAAATTCCAAAAATGGCTGGAGATAGAAATAGAGTCATGTGCAGCTTGGGCAGAAATAGGTGTTATCCCCAAGGAAGCTGTGGCTTTGATTCGCCAGAAGGCTTCTTTTACTGTGCAGCGCATACTGGAAATTGAAGAAGTTACCCGTCATGATGTAGTAGCTTTTACTCGTTGTTTATCTGAAAGTTTGGGTGAAGAATCCAAGTATGTTCATTTTGGCCTTACCTCTTCTGATGTGGTAGATACAGCACAGGCTCTTCTTTTGCGAGAAGCTATGGATATTATTATTGAAGACCTGAAAAAATTGCTGGAAGTTCTGGCTGACCAGGCTCTTAAATATAAGGACACTATCATGATGGGGCGTACACATGGAGTTCATGCTGAGCCTACTACTTTTGGTTTAAAAGTAGCTCTCTGGTATGGAGAAATGCAGCGTAATCTGCAAAGAGTGATCAGGGCACGAGAAGGTATAAATGTAGGGAAACTTTCTGGCGCAGTAGGAACCTTTGCTAATATTCCGCCCTTTATTGAAGAATATGTCTGTGAAAAGCTGGGGCTGCAGGCGGACACTGTTTCTACCCAGATAATCCAAAGAGATCGCCACGCTGAATACATAACAGCGTTGGCTATAACAGCAGGCACTTTGGAAAAAATGGCTACGGAAATTCGCTCTTTGCAAAAGACAGAAGTACGAGAAGTAGAGGAGCCTTTTTACCAAGGGCAAAAAGGCTCCTCGGCTATGCCGCACAAGCGCAATCCTGTTAACAGTGAACAAATAGCTGGATTATCCAGGGTTGTGCGTGGGAATACACAGGTTGCTTTAGAAAATATTGCTTTGTGGCATGAAAGAGATATTTCTCATTCCTCGGCGGAAAGGGTTATTTTCCCTGATACTACTATTTTACTTGATTATATGCTTACTAAAATGACAGGTATCATGCGTGATATATTGGTGTATCCTGATAATATGCGTCGCAATATGGACAAGACTTTTGGACTTTTTTACTCTCAGCGAGTATTGTTACGTTTGATAGAAAAGGGGATATCTCGGGAACAAGCCTATGACTTGGTGCAGAAACAGGCAATGAAATCGTGGCAAAAAGGATGCGACTTTTTGACGGTATTGCAGAATGATGCCGGCATTAATAAGTATTTAGAACCTGAGGAACTAGCAAAACTTTTTGATTCCGCTTATCATCTTCAGCAGGTGGATTATATTTTTGAACGCTTAGGATTGGGACGAGATGAGTGACTGAGTGACTGAGTGACTGAGTGACTGAGTGACTGAGTGACTGAGTGACTAAGTGACTAAGTGACTAAGTAGGGAAGTAAGAAATGCAATCTCCGGGGTTCCTTCTAACTTCTAACCTCCCACTTCTAACCTCCAAATTGGTAGGGGCAATCCCTTGTGGTTGCCCGAGTGTGCAAGAGAGTCAGTAGAGATATGGGACGAGGTTGAAAGTTGGAAAGTTTGAAAGTTTAAAAGGCGAAAAGGCGAAGAGATGAAAAGGTTAAGAGACGAAAAGGGGACGAGGGGGCTAGGTTAAGAGCTTAAAGGAACGAGGTGAAAGGTGATGGAAGTTAAAGACTTGCTATATGAAGGCAAAGCTAAAAAGGTATATGAAACTGGAGATTCAGATGTTTTGCTGTTACGTTACAAAGACCAGGCGACTGCTTTTGATGGTTTAAAAAAAGAAAATATTGCTGGCAAAGGTGTGTATAATAATGCTATTACCACTTTATTTTTTCAGTTGCTAGGAAGTAAAGGGATTGCCACTCATTTTATTAAACAGGTAAGCGAACGAGAGATGTTGGTAAAAAGAGTAAAAATAATTCCGGTAGAAGTGATTATACGCAATATTGCTGCCGGAAGTATGTCCAAAAGACTGGGAATTGAAGAAGGTAAAAAATTAGAAATGCCGGTGAAAGAGTTTTACCTTAAAGATGATGCTCTTCACGACCCTTTGATCAACAAAGATCATATCAGAATGCTTGGGCTAGCTTCTCCGGAGCAGATTTCGTTTATGGAGATAATAGCTTTAAAAGTTAACGAGATTTTGCAACAGCACTTAAAAGATTTAAATATTATTTTAGTAGATTTTAAGCTAGAGTTTGGTATTTTTGCTGGCGAAGTTATTCTTGCTGACGAAATTTCTCCTGATACCTGCAGGTTTTGGGATACTGCTAGCGGAAAAAAACTGGATAAAGATCGTTTCCGCAGAGATTTGGGAGGAATGATGGAAGCGTATGCGGAAGTGCTTAGACGACTACAGACGGCAGTTAGTAGTTAACAGTTAACAGAAGTCAGTAGGTGGTGCGAGGTATGGAAGTAGGAAAGGAGTGGAAAGGGTTTATGTGGAAAGCTAAAATTGAAGTTACATTAAAGAAAAGTGTGCTTGACCCGCAGGGTGCTACTGTGGCGAAGTCTCTGGAGGCATTGGGATATAGTAATCTTAAAGATGTCCGTATCGGAAAATATCTAGAATTAACTTTACAAAATGTAAGCAAGAAGCAGGGAGAAGAGCAGGTAAAAGAAATGTGTAGGCGTTTGCTGGTAAACCCTGTTATCGAAGATTATGAGTTCGAGTTAGTGGAAACTGATTCGGAGATTAGAAATTAGAGATTGGATGGGGTTAGAAATCAAGAATCAAGAAGTGAGAGGATTGGGTTTTGAAGTCCAACTTCTAACATCCCACCTCCCACCTCTAATTTGGGAGGTAATTTGCAATGACTATATCTGTGGACGAACTGGCAGCAAAGGCTATGTCTTTGCCTGGTGAAGCAAGAGCACTGCTAGCTGAGAAACTTGTTGAGAGTCTCGATCAAGAATTAGTTCAAGATATTTGGCTTATCGAGGCAAAGAGACGTCGCAATGAAATAAGAAGCGGTCAAGTTAAATTAATGCCTGGTATTGACGCTATGGAAAGCGTCCGAGAAATGCTTGATAACAAATGACATATTCATTTCATCCAGAGGCACTTGTTGAATTTAAAAAAGCGGCACTCTATTAGGCTCATTCTCAAAAAGGATGATTAGAACAAAGTATAAAAAGCACAATACAGTCATACCAAGGATTTCGAAGGATATAAGTATCAGTTTAAGAAACTAAGCATCGCCTTTGAGAATGAGCCCTCTATTATTCCGAAAAGAGCTATTCATTAGGCTTGGCGTTTTATAGTGAAGTGG
>CAZIRG010000154.1:0-4310 GCA_964541505.1 uncultured Syntrophomonadaceae bacterium
TAATTTAAAAACATCTAATCCCCTATCTTTAGTTTTGATAACGCAGGATTTTGCGAACTGCACAATGCTGACTGAAACAAGTTATCCTGCCAGAACCCACTGTTCCATAGTACATAGCATAGAACCTATTCTTCCCTTAGGCTTAAAATTGACTGTTTTATATCATTACAGCTTTGCATTTTTTTTCAATTATAGCAGGAAAGGGGGATGCCTACAAGGAAGAATATCTACAATTGCAATTTGCTTGAACAAGAGATTATACTCTAAATAAAGGTGGTTGAACTGTTATGAAGTTGAAATTTTGGTCAAGAAGAGAAAAAGTTGTTGATACTGTAAATGAATTGAATACGCAAATAGGCAAAATGAACGAGCAAATAGAAAAAATGAACGAGCAAATGGAAAAAACAAATGAACAGTTGCAGAAACTGGCACGACTACAATATAAAACCAGCCAGGAAATCTTAAATAAGATAGGAAATCTAAGTTTAAAAACAGATAAATTGCAGATTCAGCAGGAGGCTTATGAGCAGATTTTAGTCCAAAATAAAGAAAGACAAGATAAATTGCAGGAATTAGGGAAGAGTCTTATCGGGTGGCTGGACGATATTGATCATGTCTGTGCCGGGTTGGGGGGTGAAGGGCGGGAAACTTGGTATAAATTACTTAATCAATGGGCTGAGCAGTTACTGGATATGTTAGCTTCTGCTGGCATCTATGAACTCAAGCTTCTTGGTCATACTTTTAATCCAAGCTGGGCAGAATCGATTGGAACAGTGGTTTCATCTCAGTTGGTAAGCACTGTTGTTGATGATGCGAATAGTCAATCATTAGCCCCTTACGAAATCGTGGAGGTTGTAAAACGAGGTTTTGTCTATAGTGATGGTAGTTTATTACGAAAAGCACAGGTTATTACTTTTCAGGAGGAGGATTTGCATGAAAAATGCCAATAAGAAAAATAGCAATGAAATTTTTCATCCAGTTGTAGGGATCGATTTAGGTACGACTAATTCTACTGTAGCCTATATTCACCAAGGTAAACCGGAAATTATCCCTTCGCCGAATGGAGAGAAACTCATCCCATCGGTGGTATTTATTGACTCTAAGGGAAAGGTTGTTGTTGGTAGAGATGCAGCTGCTGCCCTAGTTGCTATGCCCAGTAGGACAATCGCTGCTGTAAAGCGGAAGATGGGCTCAGCAGAGCCTGTAGTTATTGCCGGGAAAAAGCTTTTGCCCCAGGAGATTTCTGCCCTTATCCTGAAAGAACTGAAGAGCTATGTTGATAACCTTTTTGGTGAAGGTGAGAAAGAAGCGGTTATTACTGTTCCTGCCTATTTTACCGACGAACAGCGGCGGGCAACGAAGCAGGCCGGGGAACTTGCCGGCTTTATCGTTGAGCGTATCATCAATGAACCAACAGCTGCTGCTCTGGCTTTTGGCTTGGATCATCTTGAGGAGAATAGTCATATTCTGGTTTATGACTTGGGCGGTGGCACTTTTGATGTCTCTATTGTAGAAATGATCAATGGTATTCTTGAGGTAAAAGCCTCTACTGGTAATAATCATCTAGGTGGGGAAGATTTTGACTGGAAACTTGTTGATTGGTTTGCAGAACAGATGATTGCCGAACATGGGGTTGATCCGCGGAATGATTTTCGGGCCAAAGCCCTGCTCAAGGAAGAAGCTGAAAAGGCTAAAATACTCCTCTCAACTGAAGAGAGTGTTACAATATCATTACCCATAGTGACAGTTAAGGAAAATCAGCCCCTTGGTTTTGATAGCAAGCTCCATCGTAAAGACTTTATTGAACTGATAGATGATATGCTGTTAGAAACAATGGCTAGTGTGCAGAGTGTGCTCAAAGACGCCTCCTTTAAGGCAGCAGATATAGATGAAATATTGCTTGTGGGGGGATCAACACACATCCCGCGAGTATTGGAACTTATACGAGACTTTTTTCATAAAGAACCACGTACAGATATCCATCCCGAGGAAGCGGTAGCTTTAGGAGCAGCAGTTCAGGCCGGTCTTAAATCAGGGGCACTGTCTAAAAGTGGGCTTATAGTTACCGATGTCGCTCCTTATTCAATGGGTATTGCAGTTTTAAAGGAATGGCAGGGTTTCGTCGTGCGTCCCGGAGGATTTCACGCTATTATTCCCAAAAATACAATCATACCTGTGACGCGTAGCGAAAAATTTTGTACCAGTGTTGATAACCAGACAGCTGTATCTATAAAAATTTACCAAGGTGAAAGTGAATGGACGAAGAAAAATCAACCCCTAGGTGAATTCTTGTTAGAAGGTATTCCAGCCAATGAAGCTGGGGCAGAAGAAATCGAAGTCACCTTCCGTTATAATATAAATGGAATTCTTGAAGTAACAGCCAGATGTGTATCTACAGGAGAAGAGATGAGCGTTAAAGTACAGGATGCCTTGGAACGTAATTCAGAGGAGGCTTACTTCGAGAGTGTCAATCAATTAGAAAAATTTTTGCAGGATGCTGCTGCTAGCTCTGGTGAAGAGGAAGAAAAGGAATGGGAAAAAATTCAAAGTATGCTTCAAAATATGCTGGAAGAAGATGAGGAAGAGGAACTTTCACCTGAGGAACTACGAGAAGAAGCAATTATGCTGCGTGAAAGAGCAAAAGCCTTACGGAAAACCTTTAAGAAAAGGAAAAAGCGATTGCGGGTCGAACATGTTATTAATCTGTTGAATAAAGCAATAATAAAGAATGATATCGAAGGCTTACAAGCAGCGATTGATAAGGCTACTGATAAACTGATTGATTTAGAATCTTAGGGGGATCAGGATGATGAAAAGAAAACCAAAGAGGCGAAGAATACCAAAAGCAAAAAATGAAAACTATTACAAGATTTTAGGTATTCGCTCAAATGCATCCCAAGAAAAGATTAAAAAAAGATATATAGAAAAGGTCAAAGCTTTTCCTCCCGAAGAATATCCGGAAGAATTTCAACATATTAGGCGGGCTTATGAAACATTGAGTAATCCGCTAAAACGTGGCGAATATGATGTAAGGTACAAATACGGTGGTAAGATTGACAAAATCATGTGCAAGGCCATGGAATATATGGTCATAGGGGAATTGGATACGGCGGCAGAACTGGCTCAGGAAGCAGCGAAACTTGCCCCTAATAACATCCAAATATTTACATTTAGGGCTCATGTTGCTCTGTTACAGGGGGATGAGCAGACCTTTCAGGAACAATTTCAGCAGGCAGAACAGCTGATGCCGGAAAAGGATCGATTGAGGGTTTTTTTAGTTAAAGCTAGGATGTTATTGGGGGAAGAGTACGCTGAGGAAGCTTTGAGTGTACTGGAAAAAGCTCAAAGCCTCTATCCCGAAGAGAAGGATCGCCTTAAAAGTCTTTATGCTGAGGTATATCAGGAACTCGGTCGTGATGCTGAAAGGTGGGAGATACTTCAGTCAATGATTCCGACGGTAGAAACCCAAACCCCAGAGGATATCTATATCTTTGCCGACTGGATCAATGCGATGGTTAATCTAGATAAATGGCAAGAAAAAGCTAAGATCAAAACACGGGTGCGTAAGTTTTTAAAAGCGATTAATGATGAAGAAGACAGGTTCATGGTTTTAGCTGTCTTAAGAAATGAATACGAAGAGTACCTTAAAGTTGGTCGCTTTCGGGTAGCAGAGATGTTCATTGATTTTATATATTATATTGACAAAGAGCCAGGTGTAAGGGAAGAACTTCATGAAACCCAAGAATTAATGCGACTGGAGAATGAAATTGACCGCATGCAAAAAGATCAGAATCTCTTCCCCCTAGTTGTTATACATGCAATTGAACTATTTAATGAGTATACTACACCATACAACGATATATCTTACTTGAGAAATGGCATATCGGGAAACTTGCTGGCTGAATTTGAAGAAATGGATGAAGAATTTGCTGCCGGGATTATCCGGCTTAAAAAGAAATACCCTCGCATTTACCGGTGTTTTCAAGAGGAATGGGATGAAATATTCAAAGAGCGCACTGCGGGTCTGAACCGGGCAGCTCGCAGGCAGTTAAGATGAATTTTTTCGTTGAGATCGGAAAGATTTACCGGCTAGAATTAAATTTTTAGGATAATTCATAAAATAGGTTAATAGACCTGAATAGATACAAACTAAAAAATACACGTTTTTTTAAAGAAATTTAGAGTTTTATTATTGGTGGCCTGAACAGTTACTTTTTAATTATAGCAGGAAAAGGGGGTGTCTGCAAGGAAAAATATCTATAAGGGGAAGAATGATCCAAAATTCACTTTCGTTTTTTTAATTAATCACC
>CAZIRG010000155.1:0-4279 GCA_964541505.1 uncultured Syntrophomonadaceae bacterium
ATATTGACAGAGGGTTGTTTTTACAGATAGAATAGTTAGGTGATTGCTAATCTAAAAACAACAGGGGGTAGATCGTTTTGTCAACCAAAAAAGCCCCCCGGGGCACCCGGGATATTTTGCCTGGTGAAGTTGAGAAGTGGCGCTATCTGGAAAGTTTTGCTCACGATCTTTGTCGGGTGTATAATTATGCAGAAATTCGTACGCCGATTTTTGAGTATACTGAACTATTTCAACACGGTGTGGGGGAAGATACAGACATCGTTTCCAAAGAGATGTATACTTTCCAAGACAAGGGAGGACGTCAGCTGACTCTGAGACCAGAAAATACAGCAGCAGTAGTTCGTGCTTACTTGGAAAATAGGCTTGATGCCACACCACAGCCCGTCAAGTTATATTACATAGGTCCTATGTTTCGCTATGACCGTCCTGGTGCAGGTCGCTACCGACAGTTTCACCAATTTGGGGTAGAAGCTTTTGGTTCCAAAGAACCTTCTCTGGATGCGGAAATAATTCATCTAGCTTATGAATTCTACCGGCGTTTAGGCATAAGCGGTCTTAAATTGGAAATAAATAGTATTGGCTGTTCTACCTGTCGTCCTCCTTACCTGGCAAAACTAAAAAATTATTTTAAAATCTACCTGAACAGCCTTTGTCTTGACTGTCAAAAGCGATTTGAACAAAATCCACTACGTATTTTGGATTGTAAAAAAGAAAAATGCCGTCGCACTTTTACTGCTGTCCCTGCCTTGAAGGACAATCTTTGTTCAGAATGTGATACTCATTTTACTCTTTTGCAAGAGGAATTAACGGCCCTACATTTGCCATTTACTATTAACTCGTTTATGGTACGAGGTTTAGACTATTATACAAAAACGGTTTTTGAGTTTATCAGTCCTCATCTAGGAGCACAGAACTCTTTGGGTGGCGGTGGACGTTATGATGACTTAGTAGAAATCTGTGGTGGACAGCCTACTCCGGGGATTGGTTTTGCAATTGGTCTAGAAAGAGTTCTCTTAACTCTCGAAGAAGAGGACAGAGAATATGAGAGTGATAACTTAAAAATTTATCTGGCTCAAATTGGTAGGAAAAATCTTCCTCTAGCAGGGAAAATATTACGAGATTTTAGAAATGCCGGCATCTCCTGTGATCGTGATTACCTGGGCAGAAGCCTTAAAGCACAACTAAGACAGGCAAACCGACTATCCGTTCTTTTAACTCTGTTTTTAGGCGGAGAAGAGCTAAAAGAGAATAAAGTTACTCTTAAAATCATGTCCTCTGGAGAACAAAAATTGGTTTCTCTTGACCTTTTGGTTGAAAAAGTAAAAGAAATCCTTAAAGGGGAGGTTTAATAATGTTATTAAAAAGAACACATATGTGTGGAGAGCTTTCCAAAGCAGAATTAGGGAATAAAGTTGTTGTTGCAGGATGGGTACAACGCCGTCGTGACCATGGTAAATTAATTTTTATCGATTTACGTGATAAGAGTGGACTGGTTCAAATTGTGATTAATCTTGAGAACAACCCAGATTTTTTTGCACAGGCTGAGAAAATAAGAGGCGAATATATTCTGCTGATCGAAGGGAAAATTGTCTCTCGTTCGCCGGAAGCGGTAAATAAAAAAATATCTACAGGGGAGATAGAAATACACCTTTTATCTTTGGAAGTCCTCACTGAGGCACAAACATCGCCTTTTTACATAGAAGACGGCATTGATGTAGATGAAAATCTGCGTTTAAAATATCGTTATTTAGATTTACGAAGACCTGAAATGTATAAAAATCTTTTGCTACGTCACCGGATTAGCCAAACAATAAGAAATTTTTTAGACAAAGAGGGGTTTTTAGAGGTTGAGACACCTATGCTTACCAGATCAACTCCAGAAGGGGCTAGAGACTACCTAGTTCCAAGCAGGGTTGCTCCAGGAGATTTCTATGCACTACCACAATCCCCCCAGCTTTTTAAGCAACTACTCATGATAGCTGGAATTGATAAATACTTTCAAATAGTACGCTGCTTTCGTGATGAAGACTTGCGAGCTGATCGTCAACCAGAATTTACTCAAATTGATATTGAGATGTCCTTTATAGACGAGGAAGATATTTTTACTTTAGCGGAAACAATGATAGCTAAAATATACAAGAAAGCAACGGAAGAAAACTTAATTTTACCCTTTCCACGCATCACCTATCAAGAGGCTATGCTGCGTTTTGGTACTGACAAGCCAGATTTACGTTTCGACATGGAAATAAAAGACATTACTCGCTTGGCAAGTAAAACAAATTTTAAGGTTTTTTCAAAAGTAGGTAACTCTGGTGGTGTGGTACGAGGTATCAATATCAAGAGTGCTGCTAGCTTTAGCCGCAAGGAAATAGATAGTTTGGCAGAATCCGCTGTTTCTGCTGGTGCTAAGGGAATGGCTTGGCTGAAAATAACATCAGAGGGAATTAAATCTCCAATTACGAAATTCTTTTCCGCAGAAGAACTGCTGGAGATAAAATCTTTACTGGCAGGAGAGCCGGGAGATTTGCTTGTTTTTATCGCTGATACTGAAAGTATAGTTGCTTCCGTCTTAGGAGGATTACGTCTTGAGCTGGCGCATTCTTTAAATGTAATACCAAAAGAAAAGCAATATAAATTTGTCTGGATTACAGATTATCCTTTGTTTGTCTACAGCCGAGAAGAAAAGCGCTATACAGCGAACCATCATCCTTTCACCTCACCGGTGACAGATGATGTGTTGCTTTTGGAGAGTGATCCAGCCAAGGTCAGAGCCAGAGCATATGATCTGGTGCTTAATGGTGTAGAAATTGGTGGAGGGAGTATCAGAATTCATCAGCGAGAAATTCAAGAGAAAGTATTTCAGGCTTTAGGCTTTAGTTTACAGGAAGCAAAGGAAAAGTTTGAGTTTTTGCTAAATGCTTTTGAGTTTGGAGCTCCTCCTCATGGTGGTATCGCCTTTGGTCTGGACAGGTTAATCATGCTTCTAGCTAATCGACAATCAATTCGTGATGTTATTGCCTTTCCTAAGACGGCTCGTGGAGTTTGCTTACTTACTCAATCCCCAGCCAGCGTAACAAAGAAACAACTGGACGAATTACATCTGAAGATTACTAACATCAAGACTACATTGACCTGATTTTTTTTATTATCCCGGTTAATACGTATATACTAAAAAGAAGCAAAAGTATATTTACTAACTGCATGTATAGTACAAAAATAAAAGTCAAGCCTGTTAGCAACATAAAAATTACATTTATTGTCTCAGAACGAGAGATATTTAAATTTTTAGAGTAAGGAAATTTGCTTACCATAAGGAAAGAGAGCAGAAGCACACCTAAAAATACAACAATATCCTTATTACCAAGAAAAGGAGCTATAGCCAAAGCAACAGCTGTTCCCCCAGCCATAGTAATAGGAATTCCCTCAAAAGAACCTTTCGTTGGCAGCAGATTATATCTGGCTAGGCGAACAGCTCCTGCTACAGGAAAAAGCGAAGTCATAATAAAGCCGGTAGTTCCAAATTCTGCAAAGAAAGTTGCATAAAGTAAGGTAGCAGGTGCAATCCCGAAAGAAACCAGATCCGAAAGAGAATCCAGTTGTTCTCCCAAAGGGCTTTCTAGCTTTAATTTTGTAGCAATTTTCCCATCCAAACGATCTAAAAGCGTAGCCCAAAAAATAGCCAGTCCGGCAATTTTAAATTCCCCTTGCAAAGCCATCGTGATAGAAAAATATCCTATTAAAAGATTGAGGATGGTCACGATGTTAGCTATATTAGCTTTAAATTGAACCATTAATCTATTTATTGCTGGCATTATTTAAGCGATTCCTCCTTTTTAAATTCAAGATTCTACAAACTTCTGCAGCAATACCCGAAAATCCTTTATTTGAGGATATAAATAACTGCACAACCACTTGCTCATTTCTCTGCCCTTTAAAAAGTATTCTCACCTAAAACTAGTACGCGCAATATTACAAGAATAGATTTTATATACTCAAAATCCTAACTAGAAGAGGTAAAGGCTGCATAGTTAGCACTGCATATAGTTAGCACTGCATAAGATAAACCTATTATTAACAAAATAATAATAATATATCTGAAAGTGGTGAAATAAAAATATGCACTCTGATAAATTAACACCAAAAATTGCTTACTTTTCCATGGAATTTGGTTTAGATGCAAGACTTCCTATTTATGCCGGTGGGTTGGGCATTTTAGCAGGGGATTTTCTAAAATCTGCAAGGGAATTAAACCTGCCACTTACTGGCATAGGAATATTAT
>CAZIRG010000156.1:0-4164 GCA_964541505.1 uncultured Syntrophomonadaceae bacterium
AAGCGGAGGCAGAGGGGCGAGAGCTGATAGCTATTGCAGAAAAAGAGGCTCAAAAGGAAGTCGTCCCTATACAGCAACGTGCCGAGGAAGACATTGGCCGGATAAGGGAGAAAGCCGGCGTAAAACAAGAAGAAGCTGTTACAATGGTGATGGAGAGGATTGTGAAAACCGATGGCCATAGCTAAAATGAACAAAATCTATTTACTTGGTCACCAAGAGGAGAAAGACAAAGCGTTAAGTATTTTGCAGCAGTCAGCCATGGTGGAGATAGATGAGATTCAAACAGGAGATGCTGCTGTTGGTACTTGGGCAGAGCTGTTGGATACAGATCAAGAACAGGAAACGCTGCAAGGGCTGGAGGCACGTCTTACCGAAGTGCGTTTTGCCCTAGACTTTTTGGGACGTCATTACCCTCCTAAAAAGAGTTTCTTGGATGCTTTGAGTAGTGAGAAAAAGGATATCTTGCCGGAAGAGTTTGCTACTAGTGCTGTTGCTTGGAGCAAGGTTGCGAACGATGTTTATGCTGTCTTGCGGCAGGCAGAGGAAAAAATAATGTCGCTGCGCAATGAAGGCACACAGTTGCAAAACTTGAAAACGATTCTTTCTCCTTGGGAAATGTTGACGGCACCACTTGAGGAAATCCGGGCGACAGAACTGGTTTGTATGGAGGCAATTACTTTACCTTTGGTAGAGCTTGCTTCTTTACGTGATGATTTGCTGACGGCAATCGGAGAAGTTTACCTGTCGGAAGTAAGTATTGATCGTAATGAAGCGTATCTTTTCTTGGCTTACCCGGTTAGCCGCACAGAGGAATTGCAAAAAGTAGTTAAACAGTTTAACCTTAGCCGGCAGACTTTTCCTGCCTTAAACGGCACTGTTGCTGAAAATTTGGTCAGAATTGAAGCGGAGATGGCTATGTTGGGTAGCAAGCGTGAGAAAGTAGTGGCTGGGACGGAAAAACAGGTTGAGTTCAGGCAGACGCTGGAGTTCTATCAGGATTACCTGACTATGGAACGGGATAAAAAAGAAAAAGTTGGTAGCCTTGCTCGTACCGGAGATTCCTTTGCGGTGGAAGGATGGATGGCGGAGAAAGATTTCCCTCTGCTAGAAAAAAAATTAGCAACTGCGTGCCCTACGGTCACTTTGGTATCACGTCAGCCAGAGACGGAAGAGATGCCGCCGGTAGTGTTGGAAAATACTGCAAGCATTGCTCCTTTTGAGTTTATTACCACCCTTTATGGTACGCCGCATCCGCGCGGTATTGACCCAACCTCTGCTTTAACACCATTTTTTGTAGTTTTTTTTGGGTTATGTCTTTCTGATGCTGGTTATGGTTTGATACTTACAGCATTAGCGGCGCTGGTGTTGTGGAAAGTGAAGCTTAGCAAAATGGCCAGTAAGGCTTTTTGGGTTATTTTGGCAAGCGGTGTTTCTACGATTATCTTTGGATCTCTGATTGGTGGTTGGTTTGGAGGTCTACTGCCTATCGAACCTTTCTTTTTTAATGCTCAGACGGATCCTATGCGGATGTTAGCTTGGTCGTTGGGTATTGGTATTTTCCAGATTTTTGTAGGTATGGGTATCAAGGCTTACCGTAACATTTGTGAAGGAAAAATTATGGATGCTGTTTCTGACCAGCTTTTCTGGATTTTATTAATAAGTGGGTTAATTTTATTTGCTGGTATATTGCCCGGGCTACAGATGCTGGGTAGAAACTTGGCTCTTCTATCTGCTGCAGGATTGGTGCTTACCCAAGGTAGGACACAGAAAAACATTGTTATGAAGTTTTTATCCGGGCTCTTTTCGCTCTATAATATCACTGGGTTTTTAGGCGATATTCTTTCTTACTCACGTTTGCTAGCACTTGGTCTGGCTACCAGCGTTATTGCCATGGCTATCAACATGATTGGTCAGATGGTGGGGGAAGCAGTGCCTATTATTGGTCCTATTATTATGGTTGGTTTTTTGATTGGAGGTCATATCTTCAACTTAGTTATCAATATCTTGGGAGCTTTCGTCCATTCCACTCGTTTACAGTATTTGGAGTTTTTTAACCGTTTCTTTGAAACCGGTGGAAAACCTTTCAATCCGTTTCAGATGGAAACAAAGCATTTAGAGGTTAGAGAGTAAGTTAGAAAGTGTAAAGTTGGTAAGTTGGAACAAAAAAGAGAGGTGTGGAATTAGAAGTTGGAAGTTAGGACGGGAGACCTCGGTCTTTGTTCTCATCTCCAACCTCCCACTTCCCACCTCCAAATTAGGAGGTATTTATTAGTATGGAATTAGGTTTGGGATTAGCTCTTTTAGGAGCTGCTGTAGCTACACTTTTGTCAGGTATGGGTTCGGCAATGGGTATTGGTATTGCTGGGCAGACGGCTGCTGGGGTTATTAGTGAAGATCCGGATAAATTTGGTCTTACCCTTGTATTGACTGCGTTGCCTGGTACGCAGGGGATTTATGGTTTGGTCATGGGCTTTTTGATTCTTATGGAAACCGGTGTTTTGGCCGGTGCCCCTATCCCCTTGAGTACGGCACAGGGACTAGGACTTCTTTTTTCTGCTTTACCGATCGGTTTTGTTGGTTTGTGGTCTGCTATTTACCAAGGTAAAGCGGTAGCTGCTGGTATCCAGTTGATTGCCAAGCGCCCCGGTGAATTTGCCAAAGCTATTATTTATGGGGCTATGGTGGAAACGTATGCTGTTTTTGCCCTGCTTATGTCCATGATGATTTATTTGTTTCTGCCCATTTAAAAAGTTAAGGAAGTGATTGCCTGATGTCAGGAGCTGAAAAGCTTAAAGAGAAAATAATTACTGAAGCCAGGGAGCAGGCCGATCATATTCTAAAAGAGGCACAAGATCGTGCGGCGCAGATTCTTGCTAAAGGGACACAAGAGGCAACAGACAAGAAGAAGGCTATTATGAAACAGTCCCAGGCAGAAGCTGAAGAAAGACGTCGTCGCGCCTTGACCATTGCGGCGTTGGAAGCTCGTAAAAGAGTTCTGGCGGCCAAAGAAGAATTGATCGAAGAAGCTTTACAAAAGGCGCTAGAGCGCTTGCAGAATATAGAAGCAACCTCCTACCAAGAGATGCTCATGTCCCTGCTGTTGGCAACGGCACAGAGTGGCCAGGAAGAAATCATTGTTTCTCCACATGACAGAGAACAGCATTTTAATACAGACTTTTTAGCTAAAGTTAACCAAGCTCTTTTGGAGCAGGGAAAAGAAGGAAAGCTGGTACTCGCTGCGGAAACTCGTCCTTTGCACGGAGGGTTTGTTCTCAGGGCTGGTAATGTGGAAATTAACAATTCGTTTAACTCTGTTTTACATATGAAACGTGACTTGCTGGAGCCGGAAGTTGCCGACATACTTTTCCGAGAGGGGGTATAAACTATTGAGTAATGACCGGTATGCCTATGCTGTAGGCAGAGTGCGTGCTATGGAGACCCAACTCCTAGAAAAAAACAAGGTTGATCGGATGGTAGATGCTTTAGATATTAACGAGGCACTCAAAGTTCTAGGCGAAACCGTTTATGCCGAGCACTTTGCCGGGCTGAAAACCCTCCATGACTATGATTTTGTGCTTGATCAGGAACTGTACCGGGTCTACCGGGAGCTGCACCAGTTTTCACCGCAGGCAGAGCTGATAGGAATTTTTGCTTGCAGGTTTGATTATCATAATCTGAAAGTGCTTTTTAAGGCGCATACGATGGATGAAAAAAGGGGTGAGTTGCTGGTTGAAGAGATAGGGAGGATTTCCCCGGCAGTTTTGGCTCGTGCTATAAATGAAGATGATTATATTAACTTGCCACCCCAAATGCGACAGGCAGCAGCACAGCTTTCTGAGATCTTGCGCATAGAGCCAAATCCGCAGATAGTTGATTTATTGCTTGACCGGGCTATGTTTGCAGAAATATTTGATATGTTGGCAGAACTTGACTCTCCTTTTCTAACAGAATATTTTACCTGCCTAGTCGATCTCACTAATATCAAGACTTACCTGCGTGTCAAACGAGCCGGCTATCCCCGGGAGTTTTTAGAGCAGGCTCTTTTGCCTTTTGGCGAACTTAATATATCTAGAATGGTTCAACTAGCTGATCCTCCGGAGGTGCTGATCGATCGTCTTATGTTCAGCCGGTACGCTTCCTTTATGGAAGAGGCTATCTTGGCTT
>CAZIRG010000157.1:0-4129 GCA_964541505.1 uncultured Syntrophomonadaceae bacterium
CTATAAGCTGGTGGGATGATGATTTGTTTGGTTATATGCGTGCACCATCAAAAAAAGAAAAAAAACAGGAAGATAACACTGCTGCTGAGGCTACTCCGATAGAAGGCACACTTACTCGTATTTCTCCGTTCCGGGTGGGCACTTTTGTCTCTATAGCACCTGTTAATATTGTAGAAGATTTTGGTGTTATGTCACGTCATGAAGGGGATCCAGTTCCTTTCGGACATCAATTTTATAGAACAACGCTAAAAGGACTTTTTTCCTTAAACCTGCAGACCAGCGGTACTTTTTGGTATCGCAACAAGACAGGTTTTAGAAATTTAGATGAGCATCGACAAAAAGAAGCTGTCGAAAAAGGATTAGAACATTTAGAGAAAGAGAAAGCCTATCGCTTGACAGAAACAGCAAGATTAGAACGCATAAGTACGCTGTTTGAAGGCATGGCCCGCCTAGAAGGTGGCGCAAAACAAGCTCTGCATTACACAGATGTTTCCCCGGCAGTGGTGGTTTTAGCAGTAACAAAAGGAGGCAACCACATTTTTAACCATATGATTGCTGCGGATGCTAAAGGACTGCCAATGGTTAACCAGAGATCGCTAGAACAGTCGATTACTGTGTTTAAAGATGACTTGCTCTCGGATATTTTTGTGGGCTGGGTACGTGGTTACAGGGAAGAAGAATTGAAAAAGCTAGAACAGTTTGCAGCTGAGACAAGCCAAGTGCGTATTACAATAACTCACCCCAGGGAGGCCTTCCTTTCTCTGGTGGCAGCTTTTAAAAAGTCTGAAAATAAAAGCTGGCTAAAATAGGAGGTGGTTTTTCATGCGTGTTTTAAAGATAGAAGCAGAAGGAGCGATGACTTCTTTTCGCTACCCGCATTTTATGCAAGTAGTACATCCTTCGTTCGAGATGCCTCCTCCGGCAACCATCTACGGTCATATTTGCAGCGCACTGGGTGAGTGGGTATCTCCCGAGGGTCTCTTGTTTGCCTATAAATTCACCTATCGCTGCCAGGTAAATGACTTAGAGCATATTCATGTTCTTACAGCATCTACCGGCAGGTTAAAAAATACAGGAGAGCCCAAAGTTTTGGAAGGAAACATCAATCCTTTTAGACGCACGTTGCTTTTTGAACCACATTTAACTCTTTATATTAACCAGCCACAATGGGAAAAAGCCTTTAAAAGCCCCAAGTATCCGGTTGTTCTGGGGCGTTCGCAAGACTTATTCTCCTATACCAGCATTGAAGTCATTGAATTGGAAGAATCCGAGGAGGCCTATTTTGAAAATACACTGGCACCTTACAATATGCTGGTGCAATTTGGCAAAGGAATTGTAGAATTAATGCCACGGTATCTTGATTATAACAATAAAAGAGAAGCTGTTTTTGCCAGGTACTTGATTTTAAACAGGCGAGTAAAAGTCAAGGATATGCTGAAATATTCTCCCCGGCAGCATTTTTGGACAGACCCTGCTGCTCCCAGGTATGATAAATTATGCCTAGGTTTGCTGTTTCACTCTTTTGTAGGAGATGAAAATGAAACAATCAACTTTCCCTGAAAAACTGGCATCTATCTGGGCCAAAAAACCTCTCGACGGTGAAACAGCAGGAGAAACATTGTCGCAACACACCTGGTTTGTTTTGCAAAGACTCTCGGAACATATGAAAATAAGACCATACTTTCCAGAAGCTCTATCCTTTCCCAGGCTATGGCATTGTTTGTTCTGGGCTTGTTATTTGCATGACTTTGGCAAATCAGCAAAGTCATTCCAGATGAGCTTGCGTCATGGTAAACGTTGGGCGCATCGTCATGAGGTGTATTCCTTGCTCTTTCTGGATTGGCTGGAAAGTGTTTGTACGATAGAAGAGCAGCACTGGATTGCGGCGGTTATTCTCTCTCATCATAAAGAACCTGGCTGGTTGTTTGAACTATATGACCTTTACGATGATGATCTGCTCGAAACCTTCTCTCGGGAGATTCAGACAGAATTTGCGGTGGAGACAATAGAATGTTTGTGGGATTGGCTTGCTAAGTCTAGTGAAAGCTGGTTAAAAGAACTTGGTCTGGCTGCGTTTGATATCAGCCTTCCTGATTTCAGGCAGAAAAAAAGTGCCGTGCAGCATGTCTTGCCTAATGGCTCTCAAAGACTATCCTTTTGGCTGCACGGCTACCGAAAATTAACACAGAACCTTAAAAACGAAAGTAGCCGGGCTAAAACTTTTTCTTTAGTAGTACGTGGGTATATGAATATGAGTGATTATGCAGCCTCAGCCCATGCCGGAAATATTATTGAGGCTTCACTGCCGCTTGCTGCGCAATTTTTGCAGTCTCTTGCTATAAAGGAAGACAACCTGTACGAGCATCAAAAACGCTGTTTGCAAACCAACAATTCTGCTGTTTTAATTGCTCCTACCGGTAGCGGTAAGACAGAAGCATCTTTGCTGTGGGCTTTGACACAAAAAACAACGTATGGTCGCCCGGCGCGCTTGTTTTATATGCTGCCTTACCAGGCCAGCATGAATGCCATGTATGATCGTTTAAACAGGAGCGGCTTCAAAAACAGGGTGGGTCTTGAGCATGGGCGAAGTGTGCTGGCACTTTATAAACGTTTGCTGGACGAACATGATGAACGACATACGGCTGCCTTTGCCGCTAAATGGGCCAAGATGCTGGCAAAATTAAACTACTATCCTGTACGAATACTTAGCCCTTATCAACTGTTAAAAGCTTTATTTCGTCTAAAAACATACGAACAGATACTTTGTGATTATTTCAATGCTGTGGTGATTTTTGATGAAATACATGCCTATGAACCCGAAAAACTAGCCTTATTCTTGGGTCTGGCACGTTTTTTGAAACTAAACTTTAACACCCGTTTCTTCATCATGTCGGCTACCTTCCCTGCGCTGCTTGAAAAAAAACTGGCAGGATGTCTGGGTAAGCTGGATAAAGTAACGGCAAGCAGTGAGCTGTTCAGGCAATTTAAGCGTCATTGTATCCGGCTGATTGACGCAGAGATAACAGATGAGGTTGCGGTAAAAACAATTGTTGCTGCTGCCAGAAAAGGCAAAAGTATCCTCATTTGTTGCAATACGGTAAAACGTGCTCAAAATATTTACCAGATGTTGCAGGAAGAATTTCTACCATCTGGCAGTGATGGTAATGAGACAGAGATTCTTTTGCTGCACGGTCGCTATAACATGCGGGACAGGCTGGCTACAGAAGGTAAAGTCAATAAATATACTGGTGCTCACTCAGCAAACCGCCAACCGGTAATTCTCGTTTCTACCCAGGTAGTAGAGGTAAGTCTGGATATTGATCTGGACGAAATATATACTGAGGCAGCTCCTCTAGAAGCTCTGATTCAAAGATTTGGCAGAATAAACAGGCGTAGGCGCCACAAACTGGCGGACGTATTTATTTTTACCCAACCCGGGGATGGGCAGGGAATTTATTTAGATGAGTTGGTAGTGAAAGCGCTGGAAATCTTGACCCGGAACATTAATAAACCCATCCGGGAAGATGAGGTTTCAGAGTGGCTGGATACGATTTATGCGGGAGAAGCAGGTCTGATATGGGAAAAGAAGTTTGACCAGGTTTATGACAACTTTCTTAACGCCAACCTCCCTCTTTTGTATGGTTTCAACACCAATTCTGGGCGAGAAAAGGAGTTTTATAAGGCATTTGACAGCATAGAAGTTCTGCCTGTTTCCCTGGCAGATGAATACCACGATTTACTAGAAATAGATCCGCTTAGAGCAAGCGAACTTTTAGTTCCTATTCGTTTCGGACAGTTAGGCCGGTTAAAATACCGGGAAGAAAATAGAGCGATTATAGTGGAAGCTGAATATGGGGAGCTAGGTTTGCGGCTTTGAGCCCCCTAACCCCCTAAAGGGGGAGGAGGAATATTTGTGAATTTGGTTGTTAATAATTTTGGTTCTTTTATTGGCAAAAAAAGCGAACGCCTGGTGGTCAAGGAAAAAGGCAAGGTGGTACAGGAAGTACCTTTCTTTGATCTGGTACAGGTTACTATAGCTACGAATGGGGTGTCTTTATCAAGCGATGCCGTGCGAAAGTATCTCCAACCAGTACGGCAGGGTTTTTTATACCTTATTCCTGTAAAAACA
>CAZIRG010000158.1:0-4127 GCA_964541505.1 uncultured Syntrophomonadaceae bacterium
GCAGGAATTTATAATCAGGAGCAGTAGGCACCTTTTTATGACTGGGCATCACGGAGATAAAATTTGTACCGTACTGCCGACTGTAAGCTTGGCACAGCTTGACCCCGGCGATTTTGGCCACCGCGTAAGGTTCGTTGGTCGGCTCCAGCGGTCCGGTCAGCAGGTACTCTTCCTTCCTTACTTCAATCACTCAACCATCACTATAACAACTAGTTTGTATCAATGAGAGGGCCAAATTCTACTATTTTCCCTTTCACTTGCTGTAAAAAATACCTCAGGGCGTCATCCGGATTATCAGGAATCAGGCTTGAAACAACATTCGCCTCACTTCCCTCATGGCAATGCTTTGGGAAAGTGCTGACAACCTTACATTTCTCGTGTGGAGCATTATCATGTCGCAGCATATAATCCCTTATCCCTTTATTGTTCCAATGGTAGGAATATCTTCCGTCAAGAGATAGCCAAACATCCACAATGGTACTGTCAATGAGATAGAACCTGACTTTCTGTGCACGGCCTGTGGATGAGAAGAAGATATTCGCATCTGCGCAAATATCCTTAAATTCAATGTTGACAAGTTCCAACAGGGAATTATAGACGCTCAATGTCATCTTCAATCGCCTGAATTTCCGCTTCTATGTTTTTCAAATCAATCAAATCTTCCCATACCGGATGTTCGGGTACAATGCCGATTTTTATCTTATTTTCTAGTTCTTCTGCCGAACTCACCCCATACCTGGCAAGTACATCCAACTTCTCTAGCATATAGGTCCTCTTTCTATCCAGAAGGTAAGCTCTAAGGCTTTCATGAAGCACTTTTTCCGGAGGCAGAGCAACCCTTTGGGCAATATCTCTGACGATATTTATTTCTAACACCATAATTAACACCTCACCTTTTTCATTATATAGGCAATCTTCTCCCGGTCAATTCCAGACAAACCACTCTGTCCCATCAAGCAGATAGACTTCACACACCCGGCATCCGAATTCCGGGGACACAATACTTAATTACGCCGGAAGGGAGCAATTCGATTATTGCCTTCGCCTACCATGTGCTGGGGATGAATTTTGCGTCGGTTTCTTTGAATCGTTCTTTGATTTCTTCGAATCCGTCTCTAGTTTTCGCAAATCAATCCTTGGTTTCCATGAAATCTGCTCTAGTTTCCGCGAAATCCGCCCTAGTCTCTGTGAAGAGTTTCCAGATCTCTTGAAAGCCTTGTTCCATTTCCTTGAACGTCATTGGGTTTCACTTCTTTCAATTCTTAAAAGCGACAGCAACGCCAGCTCTCCCCTGTTCATTGTAGCAAATAGACGAAGGGATTACCAGTGCCGCCAGTACCAGGTGTAAGTGCCCTGGAGTCCCTCTTCGAGGCTGATTTGGGGCTGCCAGCCCAGATTCTTGATTCGAGTGACATCCAGCAGCTTTCTCGGTGTGCCGTCCGGTTTTTCCGTGTTAAATATTAGTTCTCCTTTGTAACCCACAATTCCTTTTATTATTTCCGCTAGTTCTTTGATAGTCAAATCTTCACCGGTGCCGATGTTGATATAAGTGCCAACGTCTTTGTAGTTAAAGTTCTCCATTAGAAAGACGCAAGCGTCGGCTAGGTCGTCAACATAAAGAAACTCTCGCCGGGGCTGGCCGCTTCCCCAGATTTCCACGGCGGGCTTGTCCTGTATCTTGGCCTCATGAAATTTTCTGATTAAAGCTGGTAAAACGTGCGAGTTTTCTAGGTCGAAATTGTCATGAGGACCGTACAGATTGGTAGGCATCACAGAGATAAAATTTGTGCCATACTGCCGGTTATAAGCCTGGCACATTTTAATGCCGGCAATTTTGGCGATAGCATAGGGTTCATTGGTAGGTTCCAGTTCGCCAGTTAGTAAATATTCTTCCCGCATGGGCTGGGGGGCAAGTTTAGGATAAATGCAGGAACTGCCAAGAAACAGAAGTTTCTTCACGCCGTATATGTAAGCATAATGAATCACATTTGTCTGAATGGCTAGATTGTCGTATATAAATTCTGCTGGATAAGTGTTATTAGCATAAATTCCCCCTACTTTGGCTGCTGCTAAAAAACATATTCCGGTTTTTCTATTTTAAAGAATTCTTCCACTGCCTGCTGGCTTTTTAAATCCAGCTCGCTGGATGTTTTATAAACCAGATTAGAGTAACCCTTTTGCTCCAGTCTTCTTTTGATAGCTGAGCCGACCATCCCCCGGTGCCCAGCGATGTATATTTTATTGTGTTTTTTCACTTTTTCATGACACCTTTCTTTTTGAACCACGGATGAACACGGATAGACACGGATAGGTGTGGTTTACGGTTACCATTAACTCCAAGCCTCTAAATACTTGCTGATATGGGAGTTATTTTATCACCTGTAGTTATATCTACTTTAAGTGGAATCCTAGCGTTATCCATACAAGCCTCTAATGATACTCTAAACCCATTATATTCATCTTCATCACGTATAGTTTCTACCTTTTTAAGAGCCATGAAAACTCCATCATTTATGGGCACAGATAAGATGGTATCAAATATACTTTTGATAGATTCCATTGTTACAGTATAAGATTTTATGGTTGCATCCATGTCTATTGTTGAACGCATATCTACCCCAACTAGTGCAGCTATTAACATGCCCCCTTTTAATATAAATTTATCCTTAAATTCAGATAGTGCTATTCTTTCGAGAAATCTTTCCAGCATATAATTCCTCAAGAGTATTTGTGCATTTATACCTTTCTCTTTGCCCATATTTTTTATTAAATCTTTAAGTTGTCTTAAATTTTTCATATCAATATCTCCACATAGTTTCTTACAATATTTTGAACAGCTAATTCTTTGGCATACCTTAATAACAACGGGATGTTCTTATCTTTACTGCTCAAATATCTTTTAATGGCTTCATTTAAAATTGCAATATCAATATTCCTTCTACTCCTTACAATATCACATATAGTCCTTTCCCTGTTATACACTCTAATAGCTCTCCCATATAGAGTCCTTGAATCAATAACTCCCAAATTACAAAGCTCTTTTTTTATGGAATACACTTTTACGCCAGCTTCTCTTAGTTCAGAACCATTATATCCTGCCGGAATTGTAACTGCATATTCAAGAGGATCCCTGTCGGTTAAATCATGAAGGGACAAAGCGGTTTCATGCGAAAAGATAGCCTTGCTACTTCTTGCTTGTAGAACATACATCTCATCTTTAAAAGCATCTGGAGAGACATAAACCCCATGAGCAACTCGTTCAAGTAAACCTTCTTGCCTAAAAATTGCTAAATATTGCCGTGGAATTCCTAGTCCAACCACATCTTTAGTAAGTATTAGTCCCCTGTTTTTATCGATTAGTTTCACAAGCTTTGCTCTATGCTCCATATTATCAACCTCTTTTTACTTTCATGCTCTTATTGTATCTCAAAACAGCATAAAAGTAAACATTTTTCAGAAGTGACTGGTGTCCTAACCAAGCATATGAAATCCTCACCAGCCAAGAAGGTGGATGCAAACACCTTCTCGAAAGTTCCTGACAGTAAGCATCCTTCTCGACAAGTATAGCCTTATACCTCCCCTGAAACAAGTGGCCAGAACGCTTTCTTTTCGCTGGAAGTAACGTGGTAGAAGGCCCCCGGGTATTGGATTCGCAACTGTCTCCCCATTCTCACTACCCTTTCCGGATTTGTTTTATTTGTTCTTCCTAGATACTACTACAATATACTGCTACAATTCTCAAATCAGCTTGTCAATTGTTGAGACCTGACACCGGCGGAATGACGGGTGCGGATTTTGCGGTTGATGAGCTTTTCGGCTTTTTTTACCAGTTGTTGGAGGTAAGTTTGATCAACTTCTGCACCGATGATTACTAGGTCGATTAGGCCGGAGTCGCTGCCCCGGGCATAGTCGCCGGTTATAAAGGCTAGGTCGATATTGCCTAGCTTGGCTAAAATGTCTTCTACCAAGTGGTCGATGCCTAAGTATTTTTTAACAATGTTGTGTATATCGTCAAAAAGAGGGTGAGCGGTATTAACTTGGTAGAGTTTCTTTCTCCCCTCGTTTCTGGTGGTAAGCAGGTTTGCGGCGGTGAGGTGGTTTAGTTCAAGGCGTAGGCCGTTGGTGGA
>CAZIRG010000159.1:0-4120 GCA_964541505.1 uncultured Syntrophomonadaceae bacterium
GCTGATTAATATGATTAAATATGATAAAAACATTAATTAAGGCAAGTAAATTAACGTAAATAAGATATAATTAGCAATAAACAATTATTTAACTATTAATATATCAAAAAATCAGCGTAAATCATAAAAATCATAATAAATCAGTGTCTACTTTTAAATATTTTATAACTGATTTCATGCGTCAGTATTGTTGTTAATAAAGAAAGCTTGACTGTAAAATTATAAACTGCAAACTGAAATTAGGAGGTTAAAAAAATGGCAAAGGAAAAGTTTGAACGTACCAAACCCCATGTAAATGTAGGAACGATAGGTCATGTGGATCACGGAAAGACCACCTTAACAGCGGCTATCACTTCGGTTCTAGCTACTGTAGGTGGAGCTACCGTAACACCTTTTGATGAGATTGACAAGGCGCCAGAGGAGCGGGAGCGAGGTATAACTATTGCTACAGCCCATGTTGAGTACGAGACAGAGAACCGTCATTATGCTCACGTTGATTGCCCTGGTCATGCTGACTATGTCAAGAACATGATCACAGGAGCTGCTCAGATGGATGGAGCTATATTGGTAGTTTCAGCAGCTGACGGTCCTATGCCACAGACCAGGGAGCATATACTTCTTTCACGTCAAGTAGGAGTTCCTTACATCATAGTATTTCTAAACAAAGCAGACATGGTAGATGACGAAGAATTGCTTGAGCTGGTGGAATTGGAAGTAAGAGATCTTTTAAACGAGTATGAGTTTCCTGGAGACGACATACCGATTGTAGCCGGTTCAGCCTTAAAAGCCTTAAACTGCGCCTGCGGCAATCGGGAATGCGAATGCTGCAAAGCTATTTGGGAGCTGATGGATGCGGTAGACAGCTATATACCTATTCCGGAGCGTGACAAAGATAAGCCATTTAGTATGCCTGTAGAAGACGTTTTCACCATTACCGGTCGTGGTACAGTAGCTACTGGCCGTGTAGAACGTGGGGTAGTAAAAGTAGGCGACGAAATAGAGATAGTTGGTTTTGCCGACCGCTCACCAAAGACAGTAGTCACAGGGGTCGAGATGTTTCGTAAGATAATGGACATGGCGGAAGCCGGTGACAATATTGGTTGTCTTTTGCGTGGTGTAAGCCGTGAAGATATTGAGCGTGGTCAGGTTTTGGCCAAGCCAGGCAGCATAAAACCCCACACCAAATTTTCAGCCGAGGTATATGTTTTAAAGAAAGAAGAAGGTGGGCGACACACACCCTTTTTTCAAGGTTACCGTCCCCAGTTTTACTTTCGGACTACAGATGTTACCGGGGTCATTACTTTGCCAGAAGGTGTAGAGATGGTTATGCCTGGTGATAATATAAACATGGACATAGAGTTAATAACCCCTATAGCCATGGAAGAGGGCTTACGTTTTGCTATTCGTGAAGGTGGACGTACTGTAGGTGCCGGTGTTGTTACCGGTATTAATTAGAAGTTAGAAGTTAGAAGTTAGGGGTATTATTTGGAGGTTAGAGGTTAGAAATTGGAAGTTAGACGGGGGAGGGTCTGGGGTTTAGAGGTATTATTTAGAGTTTGGAGGTTAGATGAGGGAAGGACGAGGGACAAGAGGTTGGAAGTTAGAATAAATATTAAGGGTTACTTTCCTAACCTCCAAAACAGCCTCCAATATCCTACTTCCAACCTCTAAAACGGGAGGAATATGGGAAAATGCGGGTAAAAATAACTTTAGCTTGTACGAGTTGTAAACAGCGTAATTATATGACCACAAAAAACAGGCATAACAATCCTGATCGTCTGGAAATGAAGAAATACTGCCGCTTTTGTGACAAGCATACTTTGCACAAAGAAACTCGTTAGAAAAATGTTTGTAATTTATTTATAGATTGTTTCGTTAGCGAGGTGATTAGTTGGTGACATTTACTGAGCCGTTTAAAAAATTGGGAAAACATTATAAGGATGTGCGAGCTGAACTGAAGAAAGTCCATTGGCCTAGCAGAAAAGAGCTTTATCTGTATAGTTCCATAGTCTTGTCAATGGTAGTTGTTATCGGTATCTTTTTTTGGGTATTAGACACGGGCTTTACAGCTGTTCTGAGAGTTCTTTTACAATAAATATTGAGAAGAGATAAGTGAGAAGTGAGAAAATGAGTGAAAAAAAATGGTATGTTATTCACACTTATGCTGGCTATGAAAACAAGGTCAAAGCCAACTTGGAAAAACGGGTTGAATCTATGGAAATGCAGGATAAGATATTTCGCGTTCTGATTTTGATGGAGAAAACCACAGAGTTTAGAGATGGTAAACGGAAAGTCATATTGAAAAAAGTTTTTCCTGGTTATGTTTTGGTAGAAATGCTGGTAGAGGATGATTCCTGGTATGTGGTTCGAAACACGCCTGGGGTGACAGGGTTTGTTGGATCCGGTAATAAACCTGTACCTCTCTCTGCAGAGGAATCTTCTAAAATTTTACGCCAGATGGGAATAACTGACGGTAAACCTAAAGTGGATTTTTCTTTGGGAGAAAGCATTCAAGTCAAAGAAGGTCCGTTTACCAACTTTATAGGAAAAATTGATGATATAAATGTAGAAAAGAGTAGATTAAAAGTACTTGTTTCCATGTTTGGTCGGGAGACACCTGTTGAATTAGAGTTTCATCAGGTAGAAAAAATGTAGGGGGGTGGCGAGATTATGCCTAGAACAAAAAAAGTTATGACTGTTATTAAGTTACAAATTCCTGCTGCGAAAGCAACTCCTGCTCCTCCTGTTGGTCCGGCTTTAGGGCAGCATGGTCTAAATATTATGGCTTTTTGTAAGGATTTCAACGATAAAACAGCCAGTCAGGTTGGCTTGATTATTCCTGTAGAAATTTCTGTTTTTGAAGATCGTTCCTTTACCTTCATTACTAAAACACCTCCTGCAGCTGTTTTGCTTAAAAAGGCAGCGGGGTTGGAAAAGGCTTCAGGTGAACCTAACCGGG
Organism: uncultured Syntrophomonadaceae bacterium; assembly: GCA_964541505.1. Classification (GTDB taxonomy): domain Bacteria; phylum Bacillota; class Dethiobacteria; order PWVN01; family PWVN01; genus CAZLTH01. Next base: position 2,960 of record CAZIRG010000159.1, read on the forward strand.
TAAAAGTAGCTACTGTTTCTCGCAAAAAGGTGCAGGAAATAGCTGAACTTAAAAGGAAAGACCTTAATGCTGCGGACATAGAAGGGGCTATGCGTATTATAGAAGGTACTGCCCGGAGCATGGGCATTTTAATTGAAAGCTAGAAATTAAGAATTAATTATTGGGGAGGGAGGTTTGGAGAGTTGCAACGTAGTAAAAGATATCAAGAGGCGAGCAAAAAGTTTGATACTACTTTTTTGTATGAACCGGAAGAGGCGTTTAAGCTGGTTAAAGAAATTGCTTCAGCTAGATTTGATGAAACTGTTGAAGTGGCTATAAGGTTAGGCGTAGACCCTAAACATGCAGATCAGCAGGTTCGTGGGGCGCTGGTTTTGCCAAACGGTACAGGAAAAGAGAAAAAAGTCTTGGTATTTGCCAAAGGCGAAAAAATCAAAGAGGCTGAAGATGCTAACGCTGATTATGTTGGCGGCGAAGATTTGGTTAAAAAAATAGAAGATGGTTGGCTTGGTTTTGATGTTGCAATTGCGACCCCTGATATGATGAAGTTTGTAGGTAAATTGGGAAGAGTACTGGGGCCTAGAGGGATGATGCCTAACCCGAAAACAGGCACTGTTACTTTCGATGTAGCTAAAGCTGTACAGGAGTTCAAGGCGGGTAAAGTGGAGTATCGTACAGATAAGTCAGGAATTATCCATCTTCCGGTAGGAAAAGCTTCTTTTGTCGTAAAAAAGCTTTTAGAGAATTTTTATGCTATTATAGACACACTTATAAAAGTTAAACCAGCTGCTGCTAAGGGACAGTATTTGCGAACAATTACTATTTCTTCTTGTATGGGACCTGGCATAAAAATTAATAGCCAGAAAGTGATTTCTTTAGGGAAATAGGTTTTCTAGCAAAGTCACAATTTAATATTGTTTGTTTTGCCACAGACAGCAGGTACTTGAAGAGGTTAGATTCAAAAGCATGTACTCAGAGAGTTTAAAGAAGAGCCGGCCGAGGCGGAACGTGTTCAAGGCAACTTAAGTTTAGCAAAGTTTTGCTAATTGCTTAATGTTTACTTGTAAGTTCTGACCCTCGCTTGACGAGGGTTATTTAGTTTTTATATTAAAGAAGTTAGAGGTATTATTTAGAAGTTAGAGGTATTATTTAGAAGTTAGAGGT
>CAZIRG010000160.1:0-4095 GCA_964541505.1 uncultured Syntrophomonadaceae bacterium
ATGGGTCTCTTGTCTTGAATTACCCGGCTGAATTTGTTTATTTATTAAGATTATTCAAATAAATCATTTCATTTTGTAAATATTGCAAAATTCATGCCAAAGTAAAATTATTCCGCCGGCATTGTTTTAATCTTGCGCAGCTTTCTAACCACGGTAGATTGATCTATTCCTAAAACAGCAGCAACCCGGCGAGTGGTTCCATACTGCTGCATAGCCCTGTTAAGCAACTCTTTCTCCAACAAGTATACTGCTTCCTTTAACGGCAAAATACCTCTCACTTCCACACTTGGCTTTTCACCTCCTGCACACTGGCAGAATTTGACCGGAAGATCGCTTAAAGAAATAACCGGACTGAGCGTCAACACCACTAAACGTTCAATGAGATTCTGCAATTCACGCACGTTCCCCGGCCAGGCATAAGACGTCAAAGCAGCCAACACTTCCGGAGCGATAGTTTTGCTCATCTTGTATTTTCCATTGAATTGCTGTAAAAAATAATTTATAAAGGCCGGGATATCATCAGGTCGTTGTCGCAAGGGGGGCACTGTGATGGGCACTACGTTCAAGCGATAAAAAAGGTCGTCCCTGAACTCTCTTCTGGCTACCATCTCCTCAATATTCCGGTTGGTGGCCGTGATAATACGTACATCCAACTTGACAGGCTTACTCCCTCCAATGCGCATCACTTCCTGCTCTTGGAGTACTCGTAAAAGCTTAACCTGCAAATTTAGCGGTATCTCTGCTACTTCATCCAAAAAAAGAGTTCCTTTTTGAGCCAGTTCAAACATCCCTACCTTTCCTTGTCGATCTGCCCCCGTAAAGGCTCCTTTTTCATAACCAAAAAGTTCCGATTCTAGGAGGTTTTCAGGAATAGCACCGCAATTAACCTTGATAAAAGGATCGTCTTTTCTTTCACTGGAGTGAACAATAGTTTGCGCTACCAGCTCCTTGCCCACCCCGGACTCGCCCAGAATAAGGACTGTAGAATCTACTTTTCCCACCCGCAATGCCAAATCAAAAACTTGACTCATCTGCCTGCTTTGCATAACCACATTATCAAGGCACATCTGCTGCGAACGCAGGTGAGCTAATTCTGTTTCATAACGAACAGTCAGCTTATCCCTTACTTCCAGCTCTTGTTTCAGGTTAATCAATTCTGTAATATCCCGCACATTAGTAACCACCCGGGTTATCTTACCTTGCTGATCGAATATAGGGTTACCCGTAATAAGAACTCTCTTGCCCGTCGTATAAATATCATGCATAATGGTCACTCGTTCTTTTTTCTTTAAAACATGCAAGCTGACAGATTCAGAAAAATAGCCCTGTTCCACCAACTCTTGCATATGTTTCCCGAGGACTTCTTCTTTTTTTATGCCGGAAATACGCTCATAGGAAGTATTGATGTAAAGAGTGTACCCTTCGCCATCCGTAATCCAAATACCATCATAGGAGGATTCAATAATATCCTGCAGTTCTTTCTTCAATTGCCGTTCTGTTTTTAACTCCTGTGAAACTTTTTTGAACTCAGAAATATCTTGAAAAATACCGGTAGCTCCTATCAGATCACCCTCATCATCATAAATAGGGAAACGATTGCTAACCAGCAACTTATTATCAACAACTACTTTTTGCAAGGTTTTGCTCTCTTTTGTTTTTAATACTTCCAGAAAACTTACATCAGGTAATATTTTGTCTATCCTTTCTCCTAGAGCCTTCTCCTGCGGAATTCCTGTCCAGCGAGCAGCCGCTTTATTGAAAATTATAATTTCCCCCCCGGCATCACAAACCACTACACCATTATAAACCGAGTCAAGAATATTCTTAAAATTTATTTTGCTAACAAGGTTTTGGCTATTTTCGTGACTAATCATCCTATTACCCTCCATCTTTGATGCATGTCTACATCGCCTAAACTCTTAATTCTTCTTTTCTGCTTCATCTCCTGCCAGCTTGACTTTTATTTTTATAATTATCTTACTCTGTTAAGTATGCCTGTCAACAAATTTAGAAAACTCAGCCTTCAGACTGAGAAAAAATCAGACCAAAGGATGTTTTTTTAGCATGATTTTTGGTATACTCTAGTTATATTGTACTCGGTGAGGCAATATAATCGTATTTTAATGCAACTATATTGTCAAAGACCACTAACTTGCATTTTAATAGTTTACAGTTTACAGGGGTTACGAAGGTTACGAGTACATAATTGAGTGACGAGATTCCGAGTAGAGGGGGGACACACCTCCTCTTAAAAGGAGATGTGTCCCCCTACCTTTAAAAGGAGGTAAAAAATGTCTATTGTACAAGTTGAACATCTGCGTAAAGTCTATGGTTCCGTGGTGGCAGTGGATGATATCTCGTTCGAGGTGCAGGAAGGGGAGATTTTTGGGGTGGTGGGGCCAAACGGTGCAGGCAAGACAACTACCATTGAGTGCATCGAAGGTCTGCGCCACTACGACAAAGGAAGTATTTCCGTGCTGGGTCTTGACCCCCAGAGTGATGGTTATGAGCTGCGAGAGCGTATTGGTATGCAGCTCCAGGAATCGGAGTTGCCAGACCGCATCAAGGTGTGGGAGGCACTTGACCTTTATGCCTCGTTCTATCGCCGTTCTGTTGACTGGCGTCCCCTGTTGGAGCAGCTCGGTTTGGCTGAGAAACGCAATGCCCTTTTTGCCAAGCTCTCTGGTGGGCAGAAACAGCGTCTCTCTATTGCCCTAGCACTACTCAATGACCCGGAACTAATATTCCTAGATGAATTAACTACCGGGCTTGACCCACAGGCTCGTCGGATGATATGGGACCTTATCCGTGACATACGTAGCCGGGGCAAGACCTTCTTTATTACTACCCATTATATGGAAGAAGCAGAGTTACTATGTGACCGGGTAGCGGTCGTAGACAAGGGACGGATTATCGCTCTTGATACCCCAGAGAACCTGGTTCGGAGTCTTGAGGTGGATAGCCGGGTACTTTTTTCGGTGGATGCGACCGGAAACTTTGCACCAGAACCGTTGCAGGCACTAAGTGGAGTAAGCAGGGTGGAGCGCAATGGTGAGCGTGTGATTGTCCATGGTCGAGGTGAAACACTGGTTGGAGAGGTCGCAAATTTGCTGACGGCAAGTGGTATTCGCTTCCGTGACCTGCGTACTGAACAACCGACACTGGATGATTTCTTTTTGACCATGACCGGGCGAAAAATACGGAATTAATAAGGAGGTATGATAATTATGCGTGGTCTAAAAAAACTAATGTTGATTAATTTTAAACTTTTTTTGCGAGAGCCAGAGGCGCTCTTTTTCACCTTGGTTTTCCCACTGCTCTTGGTATTTCTTTTTGGTGCTATTTATGGCAATGAACCAACAGCGTTTTTTGGCGGGCGTGGCACAGTGGATGTTTCAACTCCGGCTTATATGGCGATTATCATTGCTGTGACCGGGCTGATGAGTATTCCTGTTTCGGTGGCTACCGATCGGGAAAAGGGAATTTTGCGACGGTTACGGGCGACTCCCATCCATCCCCAAACCATCTTAACGGGATTGGTAACAGTGCATTTCATGGTGACACTGCTGGGAGCGCTACTGTTGGTGGTGGCTGGTAAGATAGTTTTTAACTTGCGTTTTGATGGTAACATCCTCTATTTTTTCCTCGCTTTCACTTTTGCTACCTTTAGTTTCTTTGCCCTCGGGTTCGTGATTGCCAGCCTAGCTTCCACAGGACGCACGGCTAATATCATTGGCATGGTGTTTTACTTTCCCATGATATTTCTTTCTGGCGCTACTATGCCTGCGGAGATATTACCAGACGGTGTGCGATTGGTGGCTCGTTTCTTGCCGCTGACCTATGTAGTACAATTACTCCAGGGCATGTGGTTTGGTGAACCCTGGGGCGAGCATCTTTTCGGAGTGGCGGTGCTAGCCGCAATGTTAATCGCAGGAGTGATAGTAGCGGCGAAAACTTTCCGCTGGGAGTAAGGCTACTATACTTAGGAATGACTAAAAAATAATCTCCATATTTTAGCCGTGCCTGTCACCCCATTCGACTCGCTGCGCTTGCTCAGAGCTTGCCCTGAGCAAGCGCAGCGAGTCGAATGGGGCA
>CAZIRG010000161.1:0-4051 GCA_964541505.1 uncultured Syntrophomonadaceae bacterium
TAACAATCTTTTCTATCAAGACAACAACCTTCTTTTATTTAGAATTTATGTAACTACTCACGCCCATATTGTCATTTCGACCTAAAGGAGAAATCTTAACGTGAACAAGAAGGTTTCTCCCTTCGGTCGAAATGACATGGCAGCATGAATCATGACACATTAGCGTGAACGGTTATATATGTACTATAAAAACCTTAATCTCTTAGGCTGAATAGTTACGAATTTGCTTTTTCCAGAATACCTCGCCCGATCCCTAAAACGCGGCTCAATTGCCTGTTACTAACTTGCGTCATTTCTTTTATTTCCCTCAACATCTTATTTCTTTCTTCCTTATCTACTTCGCCCAGCTTTTCTATATCTATATTTGATGATATCGTATCTCTCAGATCATCATCTGTATATCTCTTTTTATAATTATACTCCAAACACACATCATCATTGTCGTTTTTTACCTGCATAAAATTTACAAAACCGCTCTTGCCAGATAATAATTCCAGTGTGAAATCTCTATCTATTACTTCGACCTTGCCACTGCTTACATACTCGCGATAACTGCTCCATCTATAATCAGCTACACTCTTAACTGTGCCCGTTTCAACAGGGTTTTGATGTATATGTCGTAATACAGTCAAAAAATATTTTTCATCTTCTATCGGTTCACTTGTAAACCTATTTTGAAACAGGTGACCCATACGACCATACCTGTAATTATAATATTGGGCATACCCTACCGCAATCCTCCGCACTATATCGCCAACTTTTTCATTGTCTTCCTTCAATAAAACATGAGCATGATTTTTCATCAGACAATAGCCATATAGATAACAGTTGCTCTTTTCTTTCGCTTTCCTTATGTATTCAATAAATTCAATATAATCAACGTCGCTTAAAAATAACTCCCTTTCATCAATACCTCGCAGCATAATATGATACATCCCTATGCTACTTCTTTTCCTTTCTCCTCTAGGCATTTTTATCGCCAACCTCCCTACTTAATCATTTCAACCATTGTTAGAAGCATTATAACACATTTTTCATTCAACAGCAATGGCAACCAAAACGTCCCCGCAACGTGCACTAATCACCCCTGCTACCAACGAAGGCTCCCACCGTATTGCGTTCCAAAGAAGAACCGTCCCCAGTGGTTTTTACCCTCTGGTTAATTCAAAAAAGTTACATACCAGCGAATTAACTCTGCTCCCCGCAAGATAACCGCTAAAATACCCAAGCACAAAAATGGTCCGAAGGGTATTGGGTCTTTTCTTTTTTTTATTTTTAGCAGAATTAGTCCCAGCCCCACTACCCCTCCAACCAAAACACTTATAAAAAGAGCTAACCCGGTCAGAACAGGACCTAGGTAAAAACCAGCTGCTAGCAACAACTTGATATCGCCGCCACCCATACCTCCCCCGGAAAGTACGGTCACCAGCAGAAGAAAACCACCGCCCAGCACCGCACCCCCTAGAGCCTCTCCCCAGGAAATTTGCGGCTCAAAAATCTGCCAGGCAAACCCCCAAAGAAAAACAAAAAGCACCAGTCTGTTTGGAATAATCATATGATCTAAATCAATGAAAGAAACAACAACCAAAACGGAAAACAGTACCAAGTACTTTAGTAACACCATATCGAAGCCTGTAATACTAAATGCCAACACAAAAAGAATTCCCGTCAATCCCTCTACCAGAAGGTAACGAGGGCTGATCTTTACACCACAATACCTGCACTTGCCCTTTTGCCAAAGATAGCTGAAAATCGGCACCAAATCCTTAGCCTTGAGCCTTTGGTCACACTGTGGACAGTGGGAAGGCGGTCGTACCACCGACTCCCCCCGGGGGAAACGGTAAATGCAGACATTTAAAAATGATCCGATTAGTAGTCCTAAAATAAAAAAGCAAAATAGCATAAGTTTCTACCTCTGTTATGTTTTCGTTCGATTTGAATTATAACATAAGTTGCCTTGTCTTTACAAAATTTTAAAAAAGCACTCCGGGGTCAGCCCTTGACTTGAGACAAATTACTTTTACTAATGGAAGAATACTGTTGAGCTGTGTCCCTTGTCAAGGGCTGACCCCGGCCTCCTTTGCTTATCGACAAATACTAGTTTATGGCCTATACCAGTATAACTAGATCAATCTTCCTCCGGACTCTCGTAATATCTATAGAAGCTACCGTCTTTATAGCCATATTTAAAATCTATTGTTTCAATTGATGCTGAAAATTCCTCATCATACCATTCATCAATGTTTTCAGTTAAGCCTTCGATATATCCCACCAAAAAGCTTGTTAGCGTTATCATTTCTGGCCAATCTAATTCTTTTTCAAACGGTTTAGTAAAAAAACCTAATTTGTCTCTGAATTTGTCTCTTTCGCTTTCTTCTATCATTTTGTAAAACACAAACTCTACACAAGTTTTCCAATCTCTGATTTTCAGAAGATATCTGAATTCCTCATTTGATTTATTAATCTTTATCAGTATTAAAAAATGAAAGGCAAACGTCCCCTTATGCCCATCTAGAATTGGTCTAATTTTATTTTTAGACATTATACTTAAAGCTACATAAATCTTACCTAGTTCAACATTTGATGATAACTTATTTAACATTGAATGTTGATGATATGCGTACAAAGATTGTTCTTCATAATTATTATCTATCGGAATAAGCCTTATTTCTTCTAAATAATGTAGTTGTTCATTTTTTACCGGAATAATTATGCATGTTTTGTCCTCGAAAGACTCTTTTTTGATTACATCTAAATGTTCCATCACCTCCTCTTCGCTTAATTCCATAATTTCTGAAATGTCTTCTGTCGTTAACCCCAATAAAAACATCCTTTGTATTTGAGACTTATCCATTGATATAGAGTCATCCAAACTAATCCTCTCCCTATACACTTGTGCTAGCAAAGCAACCATCCCTGCACAGCCATGACCATTTCATTTCACTTCATTTCAATTTAATTCACCATTCTGCTCAAAATATCCTGCTATCTGCCCTTTTTTTTACTTTTGCTAACCACCACAGAATACAACAAAAAAATTACAACATTTTATTTGGCTATGATATACTAAGGAGTGACTAAAAAATAATCTCCACATTTTAGCCGTGCCTGTCACCCTGAGCCCATTCGAATGGGTCTCTTGTCACCTCAAAACTAATAAAAATATTTACGAGTGTATTTCTATGTGTTTTTATACAAGTTGTTTTTTAATCATTACTAAGCAGCAAGAAAGAAGATGGTAAAGTCAGGAAAGTCCTGACCACTACAAAAAAATCAGAGCAGCTCATAGACCCAATCAACCCTCGGGAGGTAAAAGAAATGATGACCGACACAGAGATAACCATAAAAGAGATGCAAAAACAAGCCAGAAGGCAAGGAAAAGAAAAGGGCACAAGCGAAAGCGAACTGAGAAGAGGACTAAAAGACATAAAAAAAGTAATAGGAGAAGGCGAACTAAGGCTAGCCAAAAAACTGCTAGCAAAAGGTATGAACATAGAAAAAGTCGTAAAACTAACCGAACTGCCTAAAAAAGAAATCAAAAAGTTAATGCCACAATAAAGGATGACTCTTTAAAAACTGAGGAAAACTGCTGCGCCACTTACTGCAGCAATAACAAGAATCACGAAATTTAGAAATAAAAAGACGGTGGCAAAAGATTGATTCCCCATAGCACGACTGCGACTTCCTTCTTCTGGAGAATCAAAAATTTTGCGACTTTGGTTATAAAACAAACATCTAAAAGGGCTCAGATAGCGATGGATAGGCGCTATTTGAACCCTTTAAACATGCAAAACTTCCGATTGATCCCTTAAAGAACCGTCCCCTGTGGTTCTATTCTGCCAATTGTTCTATCACTCTTTTGGATAAACCGGTTACTTGCTGAATAAGGGATGCGCTTAAACCGGATTTTAGCATATTCCGAGCTGTTTTTACTACGCCTATCTCAATGCCTTCTTCCCTACCTTCTTCCCTACCTTCTTCCCTACCTTCTTCTCTCCCCCTAGCTTCCCCCCTAGCCTCAGCTCCCTTAAGCGAAGACTCTCGCTCCATC
>CAZIRG010000162.1:0-4033 GCA_964541505.1 uncultured Syntrophomonadaceae bacterium
AAAGTCTTAGTTGTTGTTTACAGAGTTAGGAGTTGAGCCAGTTAACATTCATTGTTAAGCGACTCAACTCCTATATAAATGCACACCTTTCTGCTTGATGTTGTTTGCGTAGTTTTTCAATGTCTAGTTTTTCTTCCGGGATAAACGCTCTTCCATAAGTTTCAATGCTAACTCTACAGCTTCTTTTGGTGTTTTAGTATGGTAAAAATTGTCTGTTGCTTGCATTGTGTATATCTTATCTAATTCCCAAGAATTTAGTGAAACAACAGGAATATTGTGTTTAAGTGCGAGTGCAATTTCTGAAAGCGTACCGTATTCACCTCCAATTGCAATCAACACATCTGAGTTTAACACTACTAATAAATTTCTTGCTTGCCCTAATCCAGTACAAATTGGAAAATCAATAAAATTATTTGCCTCTTCCCGCTTCCCACTTGGCAAAATACCTATTGACATTCCCCCATTTTTTTTTGCACCTTTAGCCACAGCTTCCATAACTCCAAATTTACCGCCACACACTAAAATTGCGCCAGCTTTAGCAATCCTTACTCCAACTTGCTCAGCCATCGCATATGTCTTATCTGAACAATTGTTTCCACCTGCAACACCAACATACAAAGTTCTCTTGTTTTTCATAAAGCTCGTGCCTTTCACCTTATAAAATATAGCTGGGGAACAATAAAAATATAAACCTGAAGGCTACATTTTTCCCCTTTTTTAACAATATTTCTTGTTCTTTAACCATCAACCTTTTAATCCCATACTCATAAACGCACTCATAATTTTACTATGAGCAATATAATATACAGCTAACGCTGGAATTACACCTGAAAACGATGCTGCCATCAGCAGGCCCCATCTCGCTCCAGCCTCTTCGTGCATAAAGTGGCGAAGCCAAATTGGTAGAGTCATGTCATCTGGATTTGATAAAATTAAATTTGGCCAAACATATTGATTCCAGCCATTAATAAAAAGTATAACAGCAAGGGCAGCTAAAACAGGACGTATAATGGGTAATACTACTCTAAACAAGATTACTAGCTCACTAGCACCATCAATTCTTGCAGCGTCAATCAGTGCCTCTGGGAAAACTCTTAAATGTTGATAAAGCAGGAAAGTTCCAAAAGCATTTACTCCTTGCGGGAGTATAACACCTAAATAGCTGTTCAATAAACCCCAATTAGCTACTAACAAATAGTTTGAAACCATTACAACCTGAAGCGGTATAAACATGGTTAAGATGCAAATATAAAATAACATCTTTTTAAAAGGAAAATCATAACGTGTAAAACCGTAAGCTGCCAATAAACTGCTTACTAATTGCAAAAAAGTTATAGAGGTTGCAATCACAAAAGTATTAATTAGTATCCTTGCAACTGCAAACTCATTCCACAGGTGGCGAAAGTGTTGCAGTGTTACATCTTCAAACGGAAAGCTAATGCCAGTCGCAAACATTTCTCGTGCTGGCTTAAAAGCACTAGATGCCATCCATAAAATAGGCAATAAAGCAATTATTGTTAACGCTGCTAAAGCTGTATTCCATATTGTTTTCGTGAAAAGTGATGATTTAAAAGTTAAACCCTTAGTATCATTTTTAGCGTTCTTCATAAGATATTAGCCTTTCTGAAATTATTAATTTAATAATCAATAAAACAGCAAAAATAATGAATACAATAGTAGCATTTGCAGCTGAAAATCCTGGTCTAAACCACTGAAAAGCCTGCCGCCAAATTTCGAATACAACATTAGTAGTTGCATTGGTTGGTCCGCCACCTGTTAAAACATGAACAGGCGTATATACAAATTCTGCTGCCATTGTCATAGTAGAAATCATTACAAAAAGAATAGTCGGTGCAATTAGTGGCAAAATTATATACCTCCAAAGCTTTGTCCCGCTTGCCCCGTCAACTTTTGCTGCATCAACCAGTTCGTTTGAAATATTTCCAGTAGCAGCAAACAGTAAAATCATGTTATAGCCAAACGCCTTCCAGCCAACAATAATTACGATGACAACAAGTGCCGTAGCAGGAGAAGACAACCAGTTGATTGGTTGCAATCCGAAGTTTCTCCAAATGATACTTAAAAATCCACCTATGGGATTAAAAATCCACAACCAAACAATTGATGCAATACTCAACGAAACCACAGTAGGCGAAAACAATACCATTCTATAAAAATAGCACTGCCTTTTGCTCACATAGGTCATCCCGGCAGTTACTATGAGTGGTAACACTACAATTAAGACCATTAGCGATATAGCATACCAAATCGTATTAATTGCGGCTTGCTGCATCGCTGTGCTCCCAAATAGTTCAACATAATTTGCAAACCCAACTGGTGTGCGAGCTGCACCGATCATGCTCCATTCAAAAAATGAATAATAAATTGTTTCTACTAGTGGACGATAAACAAATATCAGCAAAAAAATAAAGGTTGGAGCTATTAGAGATAACCCCACTAGTGCTTTTCGTTTTTGCAGTGAAAACATTTTTGTTTTGTATCTAGTAGTCTGTTTCTCTGAAAATGGAATTGATTTGCTACAAGTATTATCCATAGTCAACCTCCATTCTGTACTAGTACTAGTATATAATAAAGCAATGCAGGGAAAGTTTAATCAAAACGACCGCATATGAAAAATTTCAACCTGTGTAGTGGAGAAAAAATATCCATATGCAGTCGCATGGTAATATTACTTCGTATACTGTTTGCTTTTCTAAACTTAATTCAAAATTTCATTTATTCTTTCATCAGCTTTTTTAAGTGTTTCAGCCACAGGTGCGCCATTCAATATAGCTTCTCTAGCCTCAATCAAGACCTGCTCTGCCTCAAAAGCTCTTGGCCCTGGAAAAATCATCCAAGGTACAGCGTAAGGAAGTTGCTCTTTCACCGGTGCAATCAAAGGATTTGCAGCAAAAAAATCTGCCAAGTATTTAGGATTATCTGCCACGCCTTTAATTATCGGTAAATATCCGGTGCCTTCCACCCACATAGTTTGCCCTTCTTTGCTGCTTAAAAATTTGATAAACTCGTATGCAGCTATTTGCTCAGCCTGCTCGTTGGCAAATATAAACAGAGCGTTGCCTCCAGTAGCCAACCTTCTTTGTTCACCGTTCCATGACGCAAACTCGGCAATTCTAAAATCAAAGTCAACTTGTTCAGCAAAACTGGCTATGCCTCCGGAAGTTGAGAAGTACATACCAGGCGACCCGCTAAAAAAGCATGTTCTAGCTCTTTATTAGTCACTACTGGAAGTGTTTTATCTTTTACAGCCAGAGCTTGCCAAAACTCATATGCCTTGATGTTCTCTGGTGAATAAACTACCACAGACATATCATCATCGCTTAAGAACCTGCCTCCATTTGATTCTATCAAGCTTTGGGGGAGCCAATTATTGGAAGTTGATATTCTAATGCCTATACCGTATTCTTCGGTATGCTCTTTAATTGCCAAGGCAAATTCTCGCACTTCTTCCCAAGTTTCTGGTGGATTATCTGGATTAAGCCCGGCTGCTCTGAAAAGGTCGGCATTATAGTAAAGGACTGGTAAAGAAGAAACATACGGTATCCCTCTCTGGTTGCCTTCACCATCTTGCCCTAGCCCTAACACCCCATCGACAAATTTGTCTAAAAAAAGCTGGTGACCAGCATCTGTCCGCGCAAACTCAAAAATTGGCTTATGCGGCAATTCGTACAATGCCAACAACCGAAAATTATAACCTATTTGGGCAACAGCAGGTGGATTCCCAGCCGCTATTGCTGCTTGTAAGTTTTTAAGTAACCCTCCATACGAACCTTCTTGGAATCGACTAAGAACAGTTATATGTGGATGAATTTCTTGAAACCTTTCAATTAATTCGTCCACCGCTTCCCCCCCAAATATAGCTGAATTTATATGCCAATATTCGATGGTAACTGGAACCACTTTTTCAGTAACCGGAACTACCTCTTCGCCATTGGCACCCTTCTCCACATCCGCACCTCCATTTGCCCCCAAACCGCATCCTGCCACTATTACAACCACCAGACATACAAGT
>CAZIRG010000163.1:0-4014 GCA_964541505.1 uncultured Syntrophomonadaceae bacterium
TAACATTGCTAGGGGTAAAAGACGTCAGAACTCCCGTGAAATAACGGTTGATCCAGAATGCGAGTGAAACAATACCTTTACGCCGGATAAAATGGCAACGCTGGGTTGCTGCAGCGGCGGTATTTCTGCTTGTAATAGGTGTCTTTTCTCAAACACAGGTAGGGGCACGGGCCTATAGAATATTAAAAGAAGCTTCGCTTGATTTGCAGGGTTCACTCCGCAACTTTGTGACTGTTATTGCACCTGAAGGTCGTGGGGGTATAGATGAACCTGATCCAGACAAACCAGCGCACAACGATTTAACGAGCAAAGATTTGGCGAGATTAGTTTCCACTCTTCCCTTCACCCCACTAGTCGTCCCCGAAAACTCAAAAGAGTGGACTTTAACCGCTTTTAGTGCTGAAAACAAGGGAAGTACTAACGCCCGTTTACTCCTCCAATATAAGAATAAAGCAGGTAAGATGATAACCTTTACCGGAGAGGCTATTACTTCTACTCAAAGCAAAACACTCTTTTACGATGAAGACAATGCACAGTTGAAAAAATACCGGATACGAGGCCTTACAGTAAAAATTCTTACCTACAAAAACGGCTTTACACATGCTTGGTGGGTCGAAAACGATTTATCTCTGACTGTAATAGGACCAATTCTTGCAGAAGAGATGATTGACTTTATAAAATTAGTTGAACCCTATAGTGGGGGTTCTTGATGTAAAAGCAAATACTCAAAGATGTAACTTGCTTTGTATCAAGCAAACAATCCTAACGGATTGAAAAGTAAGATTTTCAGTAAAATAGGTAGCCAAGTGCTGTATTTTAAATGGCCAAAAATGAGGTGTGTTTATTGACCGTTTGCAGCACCGCTTTTCGTGCAACTGGAATGCATTGGAAATAATTATGACGAAACATTTCATTTTAAATTTTCATCCTTCAGCGCTGCGCCTCCTTTCCTCTCCTTGTTTTGCTGGCTGTGATGTGATAAAATATTGTCACAGGAGGCATGATGCAGTTGTCTGAAATTAGAAAAATAAACCGCTTAAACGACTATGCTTTTAAACGCATACTAGGTTCAGAAGATGGGAAAGAGGCCTTGCTTGGTTTTTTGAATGCTGCTTTGAAGTTGCCGTCAAATGAAGAGTTGCTGGATTTGGAACTACTAAACAAAGAGTTAAGCCCGGAATATTTGCTGGGCAAAGCCGCTAGGCTGGATATACTTGCTAAAATGGCGGACGGTACCTTAATAAATATAGAAGTACAAATAGCAGATGAATATAATCTTGAGCAAAGAATATTATATTACTGGGCGAGACTATATAGCGAACAAATAAATAGCGGTGAAAGTCATCAGAAGCTAAAAAAGACTATCAGTATAGTAGTCCTAGGTTTTAATTGGTTTAAGTTTGATGATCGTTACTATCGCAGTTTTCAGATCAGAGATATGCAAACAAACGAGTTATTTAGTGACTTACTGGAGATACACATAATGGAAGTCAAGAAACTAAAAGAAATAACAGCGCAGGGAAAAGACAAGTTAATGGACTGGCTAATTTTTTTCAATAATATTGGGGGTGATGTCATGGAAGAGATAGCCAACAGAAACCCGGCCATCAGAAAGGCTATTAGCATTGAAGAAATAATAAAAAAAGATGCCAATGAGCGGCGGCTTTACTTGCTGCAGGAAAAAGCCCGGATGGAGCGAGAATCTTCGCTTAAAGGAGCTGAGGCCAAGGGCGAGTCTAGGGGCAGAGAAGAAGGTAGAGAAGAAGGTAGAGAAGAAGGTGCAACTGAAAAACAAAGAGAAATAGTCTTAAACATGCTAAAATCAAACTTGACCTTTCCCCTTATTCAGCAAGTAACTGGTTTATCTCAAAAAGAAATAGAACAACTGGCAAAAACTAAAACAAAACTACATGCTTGAGTTGATGAAGCCTGTACTGATCCTATTCGACTAAGCTCAGATCTTAGTCGAATGGGATTAACTCTGTCGAATGTGGTTGGGGCGGTTTGAAGATAAAGTAACCAATTGTAAACCCTGAACCTGACAACCTAAACAGTTACGCTGTATTATAAACGACCGGAAATGCCGTGCTTTTATATTGACCGTTTACATTTCAATGCGTTCCCATGGCGATACCGCTGCAGGAGCGCATTTTTGCACTAACCCAACTTCATGAAAAAACACTTAAAAAAGGCGATTTAAGGTTAACTTCTACTATTTGTGAAAAGATGAACCCTTTAATATCAAGGAGTTAAGGGGTTAGGCTCTGCGAAATGTTATTTGTAGTGCCAAAATAAATAAATAGTACTTGACTTTAAGGTTTGCTAGTGATATACTTGTCCTATGTACGTTCGCAAAGTTACTCATTACAACAAAAGTACTCAAACCGAGTACCATACCTACAAGCTGGTTGAATCTGTACGCACTGAAAGAGGGCCACGGCAGCGAACTTTAATTAATTTGAAAACAGATTTTACTCTGCCAAAAGATGAATGGAAAGATTTTGCTAATCGAGTCGAAGAAATTATTGCAGGGCAGATGTCACTTCTAACTTATTCTCAACCCAAGTTCATGATTTTTAAAAAAGAATCCTTTAAAATCATGAACTGGGGTTAGAAAAATTGAAATCACCAACTTTCCGCAGAGATGCTGGGTATGCTATAGCAGATGGTATTTGTGGTTTTGTAGAGAGTGTACCTTTTATCCCTTAAAAAAGAAATAACTGATTGATAATTTCAAAAACAGAGGAAACGGATACCGACCCAAAATCAACCATCTGCAAGTGAAGGTCTACGATTTGTAGTATAAACAACTAGGCAAGGCTATACTACACGCTGCACTTGGTTTTACCCAAATGCGATAGAGTCTTTAAAACTTACCCTTTGGAGTACCAGCTGCCGTAAAGTAAAATTGCTAGCGCTCTATATCGGTTGATGATGGTTCTGTGGTGGGCTTGAGTAAAGTCTTTTACACTACAATTATAATACAGAAGTATTCTAAGCGCGAAGGGAGGGATTTAGATATGTTTACCATGCAAAAACTATTTTTAATCATGCTAATCTTTCTGTTTTTAGTAGCTATGGGATGTGGCGTTGTTAACAGGGGAATAACCTTTAACGAAAAAGATAAAAGAGATGAATTAAATTCCCAAGTTAAAGAGTTAGAGGAGCAAATTCTTAATTTAGAAGAGCAAATTGATACTTTAAAGCTGAATGAAGAAATTGGTCATAAGTATAAGCTTATTCTTGATAGGCAATTTGAGTTAGCAACAATCAATGTTAGAGGGTTAAATGAAGAAAAGTATTTAGTAGCAATTCATCAGACCATTGATTTTATCAGAGCAATGACTACTGGCAATAAAGAGTCTTTGCGAAATTTATTATCCGAAGAGTTTCAATTTGTAGAGAGAGATGATAGATTATATGTTGTTTATACTTATGCCGACAATAAACAAACAGAGTGGCTTTTATATAATCCAGCAACGCCATTTGAGGGTATGGTGATACGAACTTGTAGCTATGATAAAACAAAAAACGCTATGACAACTTTTACGAGGTTGTTTTATCTTGATTCTAAGGGGCAACCAATGATTCCAGAAGTTTTCCTAATCTTGTATATTAGACCTGCTGATCAGAAAATAGTTTATTTGTATTTTGATGTATAGTGTTTTCAATCCCTATAATAGAGTTATTTAGTCTATATAGTAGGGGAACCCCAAGTAAGTTCAAGACCATTGTTTTTTTGTATGAATGTGGAAGTTGCTCCCCAGAGAGCCGAGACGAAAGGTGGTGTTATTGCTAATCAGTGAATTTGAAGCACTTTTTGAAGCATGGTATCCAGAAGCATACGAGCATGAATTCCTAGTGCTAGATCAGCGTTTTGCCACGTATGGTGGGAGTTGGAGCAGTGACTTGCCACAAGCATATTTAGGTTACGAAGATAATATAGAAGGGTAGACACGTGATGAATTTGCTGTCGGGTCGGATGACGCAGAGGGCATTATAGATGGAGAGGAA
>CAZIRG010000164.1:0-3996 GCA_964541505.1 uncultured Syntrophomonadaceae bacterium
AACCTCTAACCTCTAACCTCTAACCTCTAAATAATACCTCTAACGCCTAATCTATATAAGCTTAGACGTTAGTAAGAGGGGAAAAGTTCCATTTGCCTGGATTAAAAGTTTTAAGCTTAGCGATTTAACTCTAACCTTTCTCCTGTTACCATAAAAATAACCCATTCCCCCAAATTAGTGGCATGATCACCAATACGCTCCAGATAGGAGGCTACAAACAAAAGATAGGTGCCTTGCGTAATATTTTGGGTGTTTCCCATCATTAAAATTAGCAATTCTCGAAAAATTTGTTTATAGAGCGCATCTACTTGGTGGTCATGTTCTATCATGCGGAAAGCCAAATCTTTATCACGACGTACGTAAGCATCTAGGCCATCTGTCACCATTTTTTGAGCCAATTCTGCCATACGTGGTATATCAATTAAAGGCTTGATATATTCCTGCCCTGCCAGCTTTCTGGTTACCTTAGCAATATCAGAAGCATGGTCTGCTATTCTTTCTAGGTCTGTAATTATTTTCAAGGCAGTACTAATAATTCTCAAATCTCGTGCCATAGGCTGCTGCAGAGCTAGCAAGCGAAAGCAATGATTTTCTATCTCTAGTTCCATATCGTCTATAATATCATCTCTTTCAACAACACCCTTTGCTTTTTCCAAATCTTGCTCTAGAAGGGATTCTACAGCCAAAGAAATAGCTTCCTCTACAATTCCACCCATTTTTAAAATTTTCTCTTGTAAATTTTCCAATTCGTTATGAAAAGATTTACGAACCACTACTATCTCTCCTCTCTAACCAAATCTACCGGTAATATAATCTTCTGTTTTTTTGTTCTGTGGATTAGTAAAAATCAACGCTGTTTTCCCACTCTCTATAACCTCACCGTTTAAAAAGAAAGCAGTCCTGCCCGATATCCTGGCCGCCTGTTGCATGTTATGAGTAACAATCACGATAGTATAATCTTTTTTTAAGGACTGCACTAAATCTTCTATTCTCAAAGTAGCAACTGGATCTAAAGCAGAAGTAGGCTCATCCATGAGAAGTACTTCCGGCTCCATAGAAAGAGCTCTAGCTATACACATCCGCTGCTGCTGACCTCCTGAAAGTCCTAACGCACTCGTGAATAGGCGATCCTTTACTTCCTCCCATAAGGCGGCTCGTTTCAAACTTCTTTCTACAATCGAATCAAGCTTTTTTCTACCTTTGATGCCGTGGATTTTAGGACCATAAGCTACATTCTCATAAATAGTTTTGGGGAAAGGGTTCGGAGCCTGAAAAACCATACCTACTCTTTTTCGCAGTTCAACTACGTCCAAATTGGAGGAATAGAGATTTACGCCATCTAAAAAAACCTCCCCCTCTACCCGGGCAATAGAAATTAAGTCGTTCATCCTGTTTAGTACTCGCAAAAAACTGGACTTACCACAGCCCGAAGGTCCTATTAAAGCCGTGACTTCATTCTCTATTATATCCAGATTAATGTCTTTTAATGTTTGAAATTCTTTGTAGTATAGACTAAGCGATCTGGTCTTTAATTTTATTTTACCTTTTTCCACTACTGCAAAGCTCCTTTCTGATCAGTAACAATTAATGGCATTTCCTGTGTCATCATACAGAAATAATGTAAAGATAGTTTTAAGTTAATGTAAAGTTTTTGGTAACTACTTAGCTAAGCTGCTACAGCAGCTTAGGCAACTTTGAGATAATTTTAAAAACAGCTCAATAGGCCTGAGTAATTACAGTTTTTGTTAAGAGAAAGAATTGCTTACATCTTTGCGAGAAGCAAGGTGAAGAAAAACTTGGCTCCTCCATCAGGGTTATTTTCAGCCCAAACCCGACCTCCATGGCTTTCAACAATATGTTTAACGATAGCTAATCCTAACCCTGTCCCACCTTGCTTACGGCTACGTCCCTTCTCCAAACGATAAAAACGCTCAAATACTCGCAAAAGCTCTGCCGGAGGAAGCCCTGGTCCTTTATCTTCCACCCATATCATCACCTCGTTTTCCTTCTCACAAAATCTAGTAAAAGATAAAACAATTTCTTCACCATAAAAACTATACTTAATAGCGTTCTCCAAAAGATTATTTAAAACCTGTTGCAATTTATCAGCATCAG
Source organism: uncultured Syntrophomonadaceae bacterium (assembly GCA_964541505.1). Lineage (GTDB taxonomy): Bacteria > Bacillota > Dethiobacteria > PWVN01 > PWVN01 > CAZLTH01. The sequence continues at coordinate 2,116 of CAZIRG010000164.1, forward strand.
CCTGAACAAAGAGCGTGGGTTCAGGGGAAAGGAAATTTATAGTAATATTTTTTTCTTTGGCTTTTTTATAAGAATTTTGCACAACTTTTTTCATGGTTTCTACAAGCTCTACTGATTCTAACTCAAAATTCACCTGCTGACTTTCTAATCGGGAAAGCTCGAAAAGCTCTGTTATCAGACGACTTAACCTACCAGCTTCGCGATCAATTATCTCTGTAAATTCCCGGGCTGTAGTTTTATCCTCTAGAGCTCCATCCAGAAGGGTCTCCGCATATCCTTTAACAGAAGTTACCGGGGTACGCAGTTCATGTGAGACATTAGCAATAAAATCTCGCCTTACTTTTTCTAGGTAGCGAATTTCTGTAATATCATGAAAAAAAATAATCAGACCTTCTATTTCCCCCTCCCCGCTATAAACAGGTGACCCTGCCATTTTCATTACTCTTTGTAACGGATAAGGAAAAATGACCTCTCCTTGCAGTTGGCTGGTTTCTTTTTGCATGATTTTATCTACCTGTTCTATTACCAATGGGTTACGAATGACCTTTTCTATCCTTTGCTCCAGAAGAAAAGGGCGTTTGAGGTTCAAAAGATTTTCTGCTGCATAGTTTACTAACAATATTTTTCTATATTTATCCAGAAACAAAACAGCTCCGGGTATATTTTCTATTACTGCCTCCAACCGTTTTTTATCCTTTTTAATAACCTTAGTTCTTTCTTCCAGTGTATCCAGCATATCATTTAAATTCTGCCCTAACATTCCTATTTCATCATCGAACAAGTCCACTGTTCGTTTCATAGTCTGACCTGCCTTAACTTTACTCATTATGTTCTTGATTTGCAACAAAGGTCTTACTATATTATTAGTAGCAAACCAAAGAATAATAATAACAGAAATAAGCAAAAGCAGTGCAAAAATAATTAAAAGAGAGGACAGCTTATCCTCTAAAGTTAGTGCCGCTGTTTCTTCCAGAGCATATAAAAGATATCCTCCTACAACAAAGAGAAAAAAAATTACAAGAACCAAATAGAGAGCTACTAGTTTACTTTTTATGGAAGAGAACACAATCTCCATCCCTTCTTATCTAACAGCATCCCCTTTTTCTTCAAACCTATAGCCAATTCCATATACTGTTTTGATTAAGTTTTTTCCGCCTGCCAGGGAAAGCTTTTCACGTAGGTGGCTGATATGAACATCAACTACTCGCGTATCTCCACAAAAATCATAATCCCAAAGATGTTCCAAAAGATAATCTCTCCCAAAAACTCTCCCCGGGTGTCGAATTAAAACGTCTAGAAGCTTGAATTCTTTTGTCGTTAAGTCCAGTCTAGTACCAGCGTAAAAAACTTGGTAACGCTCATAATCAATAGTTATATCGGCACTTGTGTAAAGAGTGGTCGCAGGACTTTCTCCCTCTCTCCGCACACGCCGCAAAACAGCCTTAACCCTGGCTATTAATTCCCGAGGGCTAAACGGCTTGGTTAAATAATCATCAGCACCTATTTCCAGTCCCAACACCCGATCAATTTCTTCTCCACGAGCTGTCAGCATAATAATCGGTATTGTTTCTTTTTGCTCCCTTAAACGGCGGCAAAATTCCAGTCCATCCATCCCCGGGAGCATAATATCCAGCACTATAAGCTGGCATCTTTCGCTCCGTAATAGCTTCAGCGCATCCTCCGCTCTTTCTAGGGGCAAGCAGGAAAAACCTGCTTTTTCCAGATTAAAAACTATTAATTTGCGAATAGCCTCCTCATCTTCTATCACCATGATTTTTTCTTTTGACAACTTTTCTTTTAACGACAATGGTTTTTTCTCCCTTGCTTCAAGTTAATAGACGCTGATCTATAAATCCAGCAAACGCGGTATTGCTATAACAG
>CAZIRG010000165.1:0-3971 GCA_964541505.1 uncultured Syntrophomonadaceae bacterium
ATAAAACAATGCAGTTAATATTAATTCGCCATGGTGAAACTGACTGGAATAAACAAAGTCGTTACTTGGGAAATACGGATTTGCCTTTAAATGAAAAAGGTTTGCAGCAAGTAGCGGAAATTGCATCGTTACTTAAAACCTTTCAACCTAATGTTTTATATAGCAGTGACCTTATTCGGGCTAATCAAACAGCTAGGTTAATAGAAAAAATTTTCTCTTTACCTTTACACACTGATAAACGATTGAGAGAGATAAATTTTGGTTTATGGGAAGGAAAAACTTATGCTGAACTTTCTGATAAAGAAAGAGTATTAAGTGCTAATTGGTTTAATGATCCAAATAGCATAACTATTCCTGGAGGAGAATCCTGGCAAAAATTTCAAAGTAGAGTTCTTGCCTTTTTGCAGGAGATTATTCCTCAGCATCGGAACGAAAAAGTCATAGTAGTATCACATGGTGGACCTATTAAAATAATTATCGCGCATTTTCTAGGTGTTTCCGGCTCCAAAATCTCTCATTTACAGATAAGTCCTGCTTCCATAAATGTCGTAGATATTTATGACCAGAAGGGTTTTTTAAAACTACTAAACTGGCGGCCGAAGTTAGAGTTTTTTACTGTCCAGTTTTGAAGTGTAGTTTTACGTTTTTTCCTTAATTTGGTAGTATCAAGTTTTAAATTTTTCTAAGTAGCTAAACACTTCATCTATTTTGTTTACTAAAACAGCGCCTTTTTGGGTCATACTCTCGATGATTGTTGTAGCTTGACCTTGTGTATAGTCCTTTGCCTTTATTTTTTCTTTTTCTAAAATAAGTATTGGCAAACCTCTTTCCTGTGCTTGTGTTACAATTTGCAAATTACGGAGATTCCCTTCGCCAAAGGTGATAGGAGGTATTATTACCAGATTTGCCTTTTCTAAAAACTCAAGGTGTGCCTTATCTTCTGTTGGAGAAACAGCAGAAAAAGGAGGTGTTTTTATTACAGGTAAGCTATAATAGGAGGCATATTGGTAATTGGTATCTTGATCAGCTACTGGACCAAGGGAAAGAGAGTAGTCTTTTTTTTGCAAAGCATCAAGAATTGGCAGTGATTCTAAGCCTCCGGCAATAATATGAACTTGAAACCCCAGTTTGGTTTTTCTTTTTTGGTGCTGTTTTTTATGTACAGCTACCTGCAAACGACCATGTAAGGGGTGGCGATAGATAGTTGTTGGTATTTTATAAGCAGCTTGGATATGTTCCGATGTAATTACTTCTTCGGCGGTGCCTGTGGCTAATACTTTGCCTTCTGCTAACAAGATAAAACGGTCAAAGAATTGGACAGCCATGTTTAAGTCATGAATGGCGGCAATCACCGTAAGATTTTTTTGTTTGTTTAACTGTGTTACCATATCCATGATTTCGACTTGATAGCTGATATCCAGATTAGCCGTAGGTTCATCCAGTAAAAGAAGTTCAGGTTCTTGGCAGAGTGCCCTGGCCAGCATTACTCGCTGCTTTTCTCCACCACTTAAAGTAGTTATGATACGGTGAGCCAGGTGGCTAATGCCTGTTGTTTGCATGGCCTGGTTAGCAATTTGTTTGTCGCGTTTCTTTTCTTTTTGAAAGCGAGCTAAGTGGGGGAATCTGCCCATAAGTACGATTTCCTCTACCGTAAAATCAAAATCTGTATTACTTTCCTGCGGCACAACAGCCATGGTTTTGGCTATTTCACCAGCAGTTAATTGTTGAATTTTATTCCCATCCAAATAAATGGCACCTTTTATAGGCATAAGAATTTTGCTGATACAGCGTAACAAGGTTGATTTTCCTGCTCCGTTAGCTCCCAGTAAGCCTATTAATTCTCCTGGGCGGATAGAAAAATCCACTTCGTTTAAAATGGGAAAAGCATCGTATAGTATTGTTATATCATGGACGGCTAATTTAAAACTCATTTTTTACTCTCCAGAATTAAAATAACGTAGTTTTTTACGTTTTCTTAAAAGATAAATAAACAAAGGTGCGCCCAGGAGAGCGGTGATAATTCCAACAGGTAATTCATGTGGGACGATTATTGTTCGTGCTAGGTTATCAGCTGCAATAAGCAAGATAGCTCCTAGAACAGTTGCTGCTGGCAACAAGAAACGATGGTCAGGACCTGTTAACAGCCTGATAAAATGTGGCACAACTAAGCCAACGAACCCAATGATGCCGCTGGTAGAAACTGCTGCTGCCACTAGGAGAGATGCACTTGCAAGTAGAACTAGTTTAACTTTTTCTACTTCCACTCCTAAATGATTGGCAGTTTCTTCGCCCATAAGCATGGCATTTAACTCCCGAGAAAATATATAAATCAAACAAAATCCAATAATTGTATAAGGCAGCATTACTTGTACTTTTGGCCAAGTAGTACCCTCAAAACCTCCCATCAGCCAAAAGATTACCCCGTGCAGTTTATCACCGGAAAAATAGATAAGAAGTGATACCAGTGCTGAAAGAAAAGCACTGACAGCGATACCTGCCAGTAGCAAAGTCATTATTGGCACGCTTTTGCCTATCCTGGCCATGTAATAGACAATTAAAATTGTGCTTAATCCTCCAACGAAAGCAAAGAGAGGGACAGCGCTAAATCCCATAAAATAGAGAGTTTGACCTGAAAGCATGGCGATAACAGCACCTAGAGAAGCTCCGGAAGATACGCCGATTACGTAGGGGTCAGCCATGGGATTGCGAAACAAAGCCTGGAAGGTAACTCCTGCTACAGCCAAGGAGGCTCCTACGGCAGCAGCGAGAATAACCCGAGGAAGTCTCATTTGTAATAAAATATCCTCGTGTACAAGCGAAACAATCTCTGTTGAGAATAGTCTGCCTAGCGGTTCATAAAGGATAAGGAGGACTTTTTGCCAGCTCAGAGGAACGGCTCCAGTAGCTAGGGCCCAAGTAAAAGAAAACAGGAAGAAAAAAAAGAGAGAAAAAGCTACAATTTTTTTTCGCAACTTTTTCTTTTCTACTTCCTGTTTTTTTCGCAAGATATTTTGGGATATACCGGGTAAGGTTTTTTTAAAAAAAATACAGATGACCCCCATAGATAAAGACTTATTTTATTATTTATTTAATTTACATTTTTTTTGTTAGAAACGTTCTGGATAAAGATATTCAGCTGCTTCTCTGATAGCTTGTATCAATCGTGGGCTTGGACGCGAGAAAGTATCAGCATTTACCCCGTATATACGGTTGTTTTCAACCGCTGAAATTCTTTCCCAGCCCGGACGTTCTGATAATGATTCTACGGTAAGTTCTATGCCCCCATGAAAAAGAGGATATAGAATCACTTGTGGATCTCTCTCTGCAATTACTTCTCCACTGACAGTAGGGAAGTTATCTGCAATATCGGCAAAGATGTTTATTCCTCCTGCTGCGGTAATAATTTCGTGGATAAAAGAAGTAGTACCGACACTCATCAAGGGATCGTTCCAGACTTCATAATAAACACGTACCTTTTCTTCTTCTGCCAGATCAGCTAACTTTTCTTGTATTTGTGTAAGTTCTGTTTTCATTCCATTGATTACTTCAACAGCTTTTTCTGGCACTCCTGCTGCCTCTGCTATTAACTCTATAGCTGCATAAACATCTGCCAAGGATTCGGGTGCAATAACTAACACTGGTATGTCCAGTTCTACTAGTTGTTCTACTGGTTCTTTATGCAGACTGCTAGCTAGAACCAGACACGGTTCCGATTCAACAACTAGTTCCATGTTGGGGCTATCAAAGCCTCCCATGCGTTTTTTCTTTTCTGCTGCCGGTGGATAATTACAAAACTCAGTTACACCCACTATACGTTCATCTAAACCCAGAGCAAAGGCTATTTCCGTATTACTTGGTGCGAGGGAAATAATTTTTTCAGGCAATTGGGGAATGATTACTTCTCTGTCCATCTGGTCAATGAGTTTAGCAAAAGGTTCCTCTGCTACATCAGCTTCTACAGCAGGAGGTTC
>CAZIRG010000166.1:0-1525 GCA_964541505.1 uncultured Syntrophomonadaceae bacterium
TGGAAGAAGTTTTAACCAACAAAGTATTCAGGGCTTACCAAAAATATCAGCCCGTGTCTGAAAATCACTTAAGACCCTGCCCGATAATTGATAAACCTGAAATACTCCGCACAATAGTTAAAGAATCTAATGCCATGCCGAGTTATGAAGGCGCTACAGATATCTTACAGGGCGAAGGTGCAGATTTTCTTGATAATCTGTCTGCGCAGTGGGGGAAGGTAGCAGATGAAATCATGACTGAAAGATTAAGCACTATCGCGAAATCATGAACTATTGACTGTCTGCTAAAAAGAAGAGGGTGCGGAACAAAGAGTGTGCTAGATATTCACCAGCTAGCTAGTTTTTAACACTAAAAATTTTTGTTTCGTTATAATTAAAATATTCGTGGAATGGGATTTAAGCAAAACGTCCTTATGCTATCCCAGGTCATACATTCTAGGAGGATGAAAATACAAAATGATACATGTTGTTCTTGATGCCATGGGAGGAGATCATGCCCCTGTTGAAACTGTAAAAGGGGCCGTACTTGCCTTGCAGGAACAGGAAGATCTCTTTATAACTTTAGCAGGGCGCAGAGATGTTATTAATGCCGAACTTGAAAAATATCAAATTCCTGAAAATAGAATAAGTATATTGCATGCGGAAGAAATTATTGATAATGAAATGCAACCGTCTTTAGCTTTGAGGCAGAAAAAAAATTCTTCCATGTTCAAAGCTATAAATGCAGTCAAAGATGGTCAAGCTCAGGCCGTGATCAGTGCTGGTAATACAGGAGCCTTGCTAGCTGGAGGATTATTTATTTTAGGTCGCATGCCGGGCATAAAACGCCCGGCGCTAGCTGCCATTCTGCCAACAGAAAAAACCGATCCTGTTATTTTACTGGATGTGGGAGCAAATGTGGATACTAGGGTAGAGCACATGGCGCAGTTTGCACTCTTGGGGAAGAGCTATAGCCAGCTAGTTTTAGGAAAGAACAAATGCCGCCTAGCCCTTTTGAATATAGGTACTGAAGCTGGTAAAGGTAATGAACAAGTTAAAAAAACATATCAGGCTCTGGAACATATGGAAGGATTTATTGGAAATATTGAGGCCAGGGAGTTAATGCATGGGGTTGCTGATGTTGTTGTCTGTGATGGGTTTACAGGGAACATATTGCTAAAAGGCATAGAAGGTGTAGCCGGAGAAATGTTTTCCTTCCTCAAAAAAGACGTAGTTTCCGGCTGGCGTGGCACTTTTGGGGGCATACTGCTTAAACCAGGTTTTAAAAAATTACAGAAGCGCATGGATTATTCTGAATACGGCGGAGCACCTTTCTTGGGGATTAATGGCTTGGTCATCAAAGCACATGGCTCATCTCGGGCTTACGCTATCAAAAATGCTATTCTAAAGCAAGCCTATAGTTTTATTAAAAGACGCTGTTTTGCAGAAATGGAAAATTGTTTCACAGAGACCCATGAGAATTATTTAAAAAGGAGTTGACACTCTTGCTGACCAGAGGAGTTAAAATCACAGCAATGGGGTATTC
>CAZIRG010000166.1:1625-3948 GCA_964541505.1 uncultured Syntrophomonadaceae bacterium
GTTATTGTTAATATCAATCGTTATGGAAATATGTCTGCAGCCTCTATACCGGTAGCATTGGCAGAGGCAGTAAATGAAGGTAAAATTAAAAGAGGAGATATAGTAGCCTTGGTAGCTTTTGGCGCAGGTCTTACCTGGGGTGCTAATCTATTACGCTGGTAATCAACCGAAAAAAACACTGGAGCACACATATAAGTTTCCTGCCGTGGTAGCAAGAGAAATGTTAGCTGATATTGGGTCACACTGTCTAAATAAAAAAAAGGAGGTTCTTAAATTGCAAACACAAGATTCAACTAAAAGTTTGCCTAAAAAAGTTTTTTACCTTGGTTTAGGGGTATTAACTTTTACTAGGAAAAAAGCAAAAAAAGTAGTGGATGAGTTTGTCAAAAAAGGAGAACTTGAGCAGGAAGAAGCAGAAAAAATGGTAGATGACCTAGTCATAGAAGGAAAGAAAGAAAAAGAGAGTCTGGAAAAAACTATAAATAGCGAAGTAGCTAAAGTGGTTGAAAAAACAGGGTTTGCTACAAAGGATGACATCAAGAAGCTTGTCGACAAAATAGATCGTTTGGAAAAAAAGATCGCTACAAAAACTACAACGTCCTAACCAGTACCCAGACAGATTCTCTCTTTCCCAGTTCCTTGTCAGGAAACTCATGAACACATACGTGCTCCGGTGTTTTTAGTTTTTCCCAGAGCGAAGGATAGAGACCAGCAGCCAGAAACCCATCGTTCCCGCTACTATGAAACCCACCTCTGCTATGGGTATTCCCCAGAGAATAAGCCGATCCGCTCGCTGCAAAATCAACGCAAGACCTACAATAAGGCTAGCCAAAACTATACTAAAAGCCAGGCGATTTATCATGTGGTTTGCCTTGTTTACGGTTTCACCCAAATCCTTATGTTCAAGCGTTATTTTAAACTGACCGTTTTCTAGCGTATTTACAAGGTTAACAACCTTTCTAGGCAAAGGGATTAATAACTCTTCGTACTCCTGTACATTTTTGGCGATAACTTTTTTAAAATTTTTAAACGACAGCCTCTTCCTTAGTAAATCTTTCCCGAATGGTTCTGCCAATTCCATAAGACTTGTATGCGGTGCCATTTCAGCTATCAGACCTTCCAGCATAGCCAGTGTCCTGCTTAGCCGCGTAAACTCAGCAGGCAAACGGATATTATGTTTAAAAGCAATGTTTATAAATTCTTGTATAGCTTCGCCAATATTGATTTTACTGAAAGACAGCCCATAATACTTATGCTGTACTTTCTCAATATCATGCTGCAACAGCTGGCGATTTATATTTTGCGGTGCTATACCCATACTCAAAAAAATATGAATTATAGTAGCCGTATCTCTAGAAATCTGGGCAACTAACATCCTGCCAAATTTTTCTCTCATCTCCTCATCAATAATACCTATGGACCCAAAATCAAGTAAAACCAATTGCCCATCCGGCAAAAGCATAATATTACCCGGGTGAAGGTCACCATGAAAAACGCCGTCAACAAATATCTGCTTTAAAACAGCATTACTAAAGTTAACAGCAACTTTCTCCATATCTATATCCATACCAGCAAGTTTATCTTCCGCAGTAAGTTTAACTGCTGCCATATATTCCATAGTTAAAACTTTTTTCGTAGTGTATTCCCAAAAAACTTTAGGAATATAAACTTCTGTACTCTGACCCAAATTCCGCCGAAAGATATCCATGTTGTGCCCTTCGCCAAGGTAGTTTAGCTCATCAGTAAGCATTTCTTCAAATTCTAGGATGATTTCTTTCAAGTTGTACATCTTTGCCCAGTCTGTATGTCTTTCCAGTAAAGCGGCAAGGTCAAAAAGTATTTCTAAATCTGTGCGAATGGTTTTTTCAATTCTTGGCCTCTGGACTTTAATTACTACTTCTTGCTCATTATGCAAAACCGCCCGGTGGACCTGGCCAATAGAGGCTACCGCGAGAGGTTCTGTTTCAATTGAGGCAAAAACATCTTCTAGTGGACAGCCCAATTCTGTTTGAACCAGGTTTTTTACTGCCGCAAAATCAAAGGGTGGGACTTGGTCCTGCAACTTAGAAAGTTCATCAATCCATTCCCGAGGCAGCAAATCAGGGCGAGTACTTAAAAACTGACCGATTTTTATAAAAGTGACGCCTAGTTCTTCTAGTGTTAAACGTATCCGCACACTGGCAGGCAAATCATATTCTTTTCTATCTCCAAAAAATCTCCGTCTTAAAGACTCAATTACACTTTGCTGCTTAACTAAAAAATCAAAACCATGCTTACCCAAAATACGCACGATTTCTTGGTAACGCTGAAAATGTTTGTATTG
>CAZIRG010000167.1:0-3933 GCA_964541505.1 uncultured Syntrophomonadaceae bacterium
TGGATTGTCCTTCTATCCGCACAATTTTATGAGATGATCCTGCTAGAGTTGTTATCAAGTTACCCCAAAACACATCTTGATAGCCAGAAGCAGTTAAAGTGCAATGGTTTCCTTTTGCCAAACGATCCAGACGGTTAGTTAATGCAGGTGACGTCGTCCAAGGATAAAAAGCTTCTTCACAAGTACTAATAGCATTAACCCCATATTTTGCAGCCAAAGCAAAACTATCATATACATCTGTCATCAAGCTAGCTGTTGAAATAATACAAATGTGAGCATCACATTCTTGAAATACCTTTTCTGCGTTGGAGCTTACAACTACATTTAGTTTAACTCCTAATTCTGCCACCTCTCCCACATCTTTCCCTATGATTTCCGGATTGGTATCGATTGCTCCCACAATTTCTGCTCCCTTTTCATGCAAATATCTTAAAAAAACAACACCCATTTTCCCACAACCAAGCTGAATGACTCTAATTTTCTCCTTCACGACAAACTCCCCTTTCTGTTTAATTTAGACGCATTACCAAATTAACTTTCTTTAACTTTCTAGCTGTAACTATTATATACCTTCTTTGGAATTCTCATGCTATCTCATAAGCCTATTGTGCTTATTCCATTGTAGATTCATACCAATCATAATAAAAACTAAAACTACTCCCTGCAAACTTCCGCATAACATTGCCTTTCTTGTCATTTCTTGCTATACTTGTCATAACAAAGTAATCACATTTTATCCCGGTGCCTCACTCCAAAACCCTAAAACCATTCAATTTAGTGCTACTGATTATTTTGAGGTAATGCGATTTTTGGCCTTTGTTACTATTTGAGGTCGTTTAACTTTTCGACTACCAAATTTTCAATTGTAATTCCAGTATTCTCTAAATATTCCAGTGCCTTTAATTTATTCTGGGAGTCTATACTGATAAAATAAACACAGAGATTAAGAAGATTATCCCTGGTAAGTTGAGAAAAAATTTGCTCCATTTAACTTTTAGTCTGCACACGTTCTTCTTCAAATTTTAAGAAAAAAGCCTGGCTATATCCTGGTAGATAATCATGACCATAACAAGAATAAGCAAAAGACTGCCTATCCCCTTCATAAAAGCTTCTTTTTTAGGGTCAGGACGACCCCTAATAACTTCAAGTAAGGAAAATATTAACTGGCTACCGTCTAACCCCGGAATAGGTAGCAAGTTAAATAAGCCAACAGCAATACTCATGACAGCAGCAAAAGGCAACAGGTGGAGAATACCCATTTGGTCTCCTGCTGTCGCCAGCATCCCCACAATACCTACCGGACCAACAATTTCTTCCAGAACACCACCTTCCACACCTGTCACGCCTATCCCTGCCAACATTTCTACCAGGCCCATATAACTAAGCCCAATTATTAATGCTGTCGTCGTTGCTGCCTCATATATGGAGGGAAGTAGCCGGAATTTTAGAGATTTCTCTTCTATCCCGATACAAGCTATGCCCCAGCAATCTTTTTCAGGTAGTACAGAAATGCTTTGCCTTTCCCCATTTCGGCTAACAATCATCTCAATTTTTTTTCCTGGATTGACCTCTAAGCTGTCTCCAATTAACCCGGTCGCCTGCTGCCAATCTTGTACAGGTTCTGCATTAACCATTACAATTGTATCCCCTATTTGTAAGCCAGCTTCTGCAGCCCTGCCAAAAACCTGGCCAACCTGGGCAAGCGGTGTTGGTACACCCCAATAAACAAAAAATACAAGGGTAAATAACACCAACCCTAGGAGAAAGTTCATCAACGGGCCAGCCACAATTATAGCAAAGCGTTCCATTACGGGCTGTGAGTTCCAGCTATCTGTTTTACCTGTTTCCCCGGAATCCTTCTCTGCCATGCTGACAAACCCTCCCAGAGGAATCAAACGCAGAGAGTATTCTGTTTCCCCCCGCCTTCGGGATATTATTTTAGACCCAAACCCAAGGGCAAACTCTTTTACTTTTACTCCCATTTTTTTAGCTACCGCAAAATGCCCTAACTCATGGAAAAAAATAATGCTCCCCAAAATAAAAACAGCTACTAGGGTATAGATGCTCATATTTTTATCTCCTCCCAAGAGCGGGCAGCTAGACGAAGAGAGTAGAAGAACACAAAAACAGTTAGAAAAACAAACGCGGCTCCGCTTAGTATAGTAACCGTCTCCTGTGGTAAATGATGCATGAAGCCTAAAAATCCCAGCCGTTGATAAACTTGTCCTAAGACAAGAATCCCCAACCCAAAGATATAATAAATATACGGCGAGGCATATTGTACCAGAGTTCCTTTTCCTTTGCTGTAAATAACTAACTCCATCCACTGATCTAAGGCCAGGAAAGAACCCAGCAAAAGTACCAAGACTGCAAGCGAAAGAAGGGTAGTTACTGCATCGCTGCCTATAGCAATATTGACTAGAAACAAAGCCAGCCCACTTGAAACCGCTGCCGGGAAGGAAAAGGCTATCCACTTGCACCAAACGGTCTCATCACTGCGAAGAGAGGCTGCCTTATACAAGCGACAGTCTCGTTCTTTTAAAACCTCTATATTTATATTCTGTGTATCCTGGTTTTCCAGTAAGACTACTGACTTGAGTCCAGCCAGTGCTATATAAGCAAGAAAGCCACTCACACCAGTATGAGCAAGCAAAACAAGGTTGTGCCAGGCAGGATCCTGTGGGAGAAACCTTCCTGCTGCAAACGAGTACACAGGCGCACCAATCACAATAAAGAGGCTCCATCCAGCCATCAAATCTCTATCAAAAAAATTCTCTTTCCAGTCTGTTAAGATAAGGCTGCCCTTCTTACCTGAGAAAATCTTCAGCCAGCCTTTCCGCACAAAGGATTTTCTAACTTGCTCTTTGCCATGGTCTGCATAATAAAGTTTTTGGGTTAGAAAAGCAGTGAATGCCAAAAAAGCGATGCCGCTAAGAACCAAGCCTCCAAGAGAATGCAAAGCCAGAAGCATATCTCCACGAAGCAGATGCTCAAAAGTAGCAACAGCCACAGCCACAGCCACATTTAACGGAAAGATGAGCGAGAGCATTGGCTCTGCTGTTTCAAGTTGGGTTAGCAGCGGCGGCAGTACTACTCCAATTCCAAAAATAAATACTGCTAGCCACATAAAGCCAAGAAAAAAGTTCACTCCCCCTGCTAACTGCACAATAAGTTTGGCTGGCAGCAGCTTACTTAAGAGCAGCGACACCATAACTCCTAGCGAGGCAGGAAAAGTTAAAAAAAGATAGAGCACTGGCAAAATGAGCAGGTAATAATACCAGGGGGCGCCAGTGACTAGGCCCAGGGCAACGAGGGGTGCTAGCCCAAAAAAAATTAAGCTTAGCAGCGATGATACTGAGAAATAAGCCATCCTAATAAAGCGAAAGGCGAAGGCAGCACCTATTTCTATAGCAGTTGGTTCTGTTGGTGCAGAAGTTAAATATTCTAATCCGATTAAATTGTAAAACATAGACCTAGCTTTTTCCAACATAAGGCAGAATATTATAAAGAAAATACTCAGTAGCACGAAATAGAAAAAGGGAGTAATTACCAAATCTGCTCGTGCGAGGTGCATTTCTACTGTAGGCATTACGCTAACTGGCACCTGAGCACCAGAATCAAGCAGCAGGATGCGCAGCGTTGCTACGAATCCATAAGTTATCCCCAGCAGAATCAATAGAAATCCTGCTGCCCAAAAAGGCAGTGCAGATAAAATATTTTTCCTGGATTCAAGATAGCGATTCCACAAAGCACTGCACTCTTCTCGCCAGAGGAGGCAGAAGATCTCCTTTACTTTTATGATTGTTACTACCATTCCAAGACCTCCCCTGTTTTTTTAGTCACCTCTCCAATGTAATGCTGGTGTAATGCTGGTGACTCGTCTGTTCAAACTTACTTACTCCCTCACCCATCGCCACATTTCTTTTAAACCTG
>CAZIRG010000168.1:0-3928 GCA_964541505.1 uncultured Syntrophomonadaceae bacterium
TTGTGCTGTCAGTAATGGGATGTGGCGGTGATGTAGCTGAAGAAGCGACAGGTGACGAAAAGTGTAGTGAAAAACTATTGATTACCGGGTTTGCCGAGGATAAGGAAATAAGCTTGGAGGAATTGAAAAACCTAGGCAGTGTTAACAGGGTGGCCTCTTGGGTTGATCGTGAAGGAAATAAGCAAAGTTGGGAAGTGATGGGTGTTTTGTTTGATGATTTCTCAAGAGCGTTTTTTGACAAATCTCAGCAAGATTTTCACTCCATACGGCTTACTGCTGGTGATGGTTATTCTATCGAAGTCCCGGGCGAAATTCTTAAAAACAGGGAGATAATCCTAGCTTATGAAATTAATGGACAACCACTTGAGGCAAAGCACCAGCCTCTAAGAGTAATCATTCCAGAAGAAAGAAGAATGTTCTGGGTATTTAATTTAAGCGAAATTGAATTTATACAAGAAGTGCCAAAATATGAAACAAACAGGGTAATCATAGTGGAAACGGTAGTAGATGCTGTTGAGCAACATGATCACTTATTTGACGGGAAGACATATAAAGCGATAAGAATAAAAGACATTATGAACTATTTTGCCAAAGAGAGTACTGCTGTTGATGTTCTTATAAAAGCTGCTGACGGTCTGATGCGAAATGAGAGAGAGGATACTTTTGTCGAAGAAGGATATTTGAAAATTAGTGGTGATTACGCACCACGTTTTTTTGCACCAGAGTTGCCTAGAGGTATGCATGTAAAAAAAGTTTTATGGTTTTTGTATGGAGAAACTGCTTTTTTTGCAGTAGATAGAGGGCTAGAGGTGTTTGGGCCTATGGGCGAAAAGGGAGGACTTGCCTTGGCAGAAATTATACGAGAGACAGGTCTCCGTGAAGCTGAGTCCTATATGTTTACAGCACTTGATGGCTCTAGTGTTGAAATAGGAGTAGCTTATATGCATAAAGGTATAATCTACGTGACAGATGAAGGTGAATATGTTGCTTATTTTGCGGGAATGGATAAAACTGTAAAGGGGGTATTGTCTCTGGAAGCGATTACTGACTAAATAGTGTTAAAACGTTGATACTGCTTGGGTTATTTGGGGATGCAAACATTACGTTTATATCGGAGAGGGTCTTTAACAAAATAAACGGAGGTGCAGTTTAAAAATGAAAGTCAATTTTAGGATGTTATCTGTATTTGTGATGGTGATTGTTTTAATGTTAGCAGTGATTGGGTGTGCTCCTGACGTGGCTGAGGAAGATCCGGCCGAAGAACCGATTGTTGAAGAAGTGCTGTGGTCTATTGTGGTTGAAGGCGTTGAGGGTGTTGAAGAATTTACAAATATTGATGCAGCTAAACTGGAGATGATTGAGATTGATGTGGTGCATAAGAGAAAAGATGTAGAGACACCACAAAGTTGGACAGGTATTCTTTTAAGGGATGTTATGGAGCATTTGGGTGTAGCAGATTTTAGTACTGTAATAGTAGAAGCTGGTGACGGCTTTGCAGCAGAGTATACACCGGAGATAGTTAATGCTGATGACAGTATATTGGGGTTTTTACTGGATGGAGAGGAACTTGATGAAGAGAGTGCACCAGCACGAACAGTAATTGGTACTAGAGGTCCGAGATATTGGGTTAGAAATGTTGCAAAAATAGTGGTGAATAAATAGCATAATAATCCGGCACACGGGAATGCCTAGGTGCTTAATTGTGTAACGATATTTGCCGGAAACCAGGGAGGAGTCTTTGAGTTATGGTAACAAGAAATTTTTTCGCCCGGTTTTCCATGTTCGATTTGATTATTATTGCACTGATGGCTACGCTTGGTATAGCAACTAAGCCGGTAATTGTACCCCTTGTGCGTATAATTACCGGCCCCTTACTTATTCCCGGCGGAGCACTGGCCGGTGGATTTTATATGATGTGGTTGGTAATCGCAGCGGGACTGGTTGGTAAGGTAGGGGCTGCTACCCTGGTGGCCATTGTACAAGCCATATTGGTAATGGCTACAGGTATCTTTGGTACTCATGGTATAGCAAGCTTGGCTACATACATACTTCCTGGTATAGCAGCAGACTTTGTGTTTTTGTTTGCTAGACGGCAGAAATATAATTTTGGCCATTATTTTTTGGCAGGTGTGGCTGCAAACATAACTGGTACATTTTTGGTAATGGTTGTGTTTTTTAAGTTGCCGCTTATACCGTTACTTTTTGCTCTTAGTTGCGGAGCATTATCAGGGGGGCTAGGTGGTCTAATTGCTTATAATGTGGTCAAGCGGTTTGAAAAATTTAAGGCAGCAGGGTTAGAGGTTGAGGAGCGAGGAGTGAGGGACGAGGAGCAGGGGACGAGGAATGAGGAATAGCATTTTGGGGGTTGGAAGGAGATGAGGGTTCTGCCCAAAAAAGTGTTTGCGATAGTGGCCGCTATTTTTGTGTTACTAATACTTGTTTTTTATGGACAGAGGGTTTTAAACTTTACGACACAGGGTGGTGGTTATATACCGTCATTAAAGATAACAGGGGATATTGAAACGTGTTTAACGTTGCAAAGTATGAACCAAGCGGCTGATACTTGGGAAATAAAGCGAATTGAGCATAACGAGCAAGAGATAGAGGCTCTCAGGTTAGAGGATCTAATTTCAACTGCCGGGTTAATAACAGCATCAAACAAGATATTTTTTGTGGGAAGAGATGGGTTCATAGCAGAAATAGATGCTACTACTATGGCAGAAACCTACCTGATTTTTTCTGCTCCTAATGGCTGGGAAGTGCTGAGCCACAGGCACCCCAGGAGTGTGAATGCTAAAGAAATGAAAGAAATAGTAGTTGTTTCCACTGAAAATTACTGGGATTATGGTTTTAATGTTATCAGGGCAGATGAAAATATTCTTAACATTACTCCCGGACAAGCTTATTTTAGAATGGGAACTTTATACTCGCATTTTGAAGGCCGTTCAGCACTAAAACATGAGGAACAAGTTTATGAGACAGGAGTATTTACTTTGAAAAGAGTATTTAAACTTAGCGATCTTTGCGACTTGTTGGAGATTAATTATAATAATAGAAATTTAATTATGGGGGCAACTGGTGGTTATGGGTTGTTGGAAGAAGGAGGCTTGTTTGTTCTCAAGGGTAACCACATAAATTATATTTCTGCTGATAGGCAACGGAAGATAGAAAAAGTTAGAGGAGTACTCTTGGATGCCCCGGTTGGTAGTATTATGGATAATTACAACGATGTTTTGTACTATATACTAAATCATAATGAAAGCGTGTTGACTATTCTTATAGATGGCTTTGGTTATCATCAATATGTGCATGCTATAGAAAATGGTTATGCCCCATTTTTGGCAGGCCTAGCAAGGGCCGATAGAGTCACAGCACTTTTTAGGCCGATAACTAATGTTGGTCTTGCTGCCATGATAACCGGCAAACCGCCGGAATACAGCGGTGTTTATGGTAGGCACAGAGATTTGAAAATCCCTTCTTTGTTTGGAGTTTTAAAAGACCACGGGAAAGAGTCGGTTTATATTGGAGGAAGTATAAAAATACTTAATATGGAGATAGAGCCAGTACTAAATATTGATAAAAATGAGAGCGGCACCGTTGATGACGAAATATTTGCCTCTGCTTTGGAGCATTTGAACAGAGGGTATGATTTTATGATGCTTCACTTTCATAACGTAGATGACAGTGGCGAAATTTATGGTGATTTACATGCGAATACTATGCAAGCAATAAAGAAAATGGATGGTTATCTCGCCGAGCTTGTTGCCAATTGGTGTGGCAGAGTTATAATTACTGCTGATCACGGGATGCACTCTGTCTCGGACGGTGGAGGTCATGGCTGTTTCCGTTTTGAGGATTTACTTGTACCCTACATTTTGGAGGTTGGAGGGGGACGGAGTGAGTCAGTGGGTCAGTAGGTCAGTGAGAC
>CAZIRG010000169.1:0-3921 GCA_964541505.1 uncultured Syntrophomonadaceae bacterium
CAGCAGCTTGAGAGCAACGCATGAGATAATTTTAAAAACAGCTCAATAGACCTGAATAGTTACAATTTGAGAATGAAAGGATGAGGGAAAGAATGATTCTTTTGAACCCTAAAAATTACAAAGGGGAAGGTCTGGATAAATCATCCTGGGATATTATGGTTAAGACTATTGATTTTTTTGAGAGAAAAGGAAAACAGAAGCTTAAAGATGACGATAGAGAGCGAGTTTGGTATGAGGATTTTTTACAATTTTTAAAATATAAGGAGATTTTTGCTACTCTTTTGACTCCTGATATCTACGGGGGCGAGAACTGCCGCTGGGATACTTGGCGTAACTGCCATTTTAACGAAATTTCTTCCTTTTATGGTCTTCACTACTGGTATGCCTGGCAGGTATCAATCCTGGGGCTTGGTCCTATCTGGATGAGTAGTAACGAAAAAGCAAAAACTAGGGCGGCGAAACTCCTCAAAGAGGGTCATGTTTTTGCTTTTGGTTTGTCGGAAAGAGAGCACGGGGCGGATATTTATTCCACGGGCATGCGTCTTGTTCCCCAGAGAGAGGGCAAATATCTGGCAAATGGAGAGAAGTATTATATAGGTAACGGAAATGTGGCCGAAATGGTTTCTACTTTTGGGAAGATGGCTGATAGTGATGAGTATGTTTTCTTTCTTGCCAACTACAAAGATAAGAATTATCAACTGGTGAAAATAGTTGCGAAAATTTTAATCTGTCCTCTAATTAAACTGGCGCAATATGTAAGTTAAAAAGGTTTTCAGACTTAATTAACAAGGTGATATTATCGCAGATTAACCACAGTTCGGTAAAAAATTTCTTGATGTGACCATATATTCGTGCTAAAATAATATTATATAGTTAAGAAAAACCGTGCTCGCTTGCTGCAGACCTCCTAGTTGTAATGCCTTGCTTGCAGGCAAATTAAAATCTGAAAGAATCTGTAGTCTGATTACGGAGGTCGATGACACAATATTAACCTTGTTTCGATGAAGGAGAAAACTTGCATTAACTATTGTGGTGTTTTTTTAACAATGAAAAATATATTACAGATAAAAACGGAAAAAAGACAGCGGTAATTATTGATATTGGAGAGTATGAAAAACTTAGAAAAATGATTTCTGCCTATGAAGAATTTGATATTTTAGACTTAAATGCGGAAATTGCTATGACTATAAATGAGGTTGAAAAAGGATATACTTTTTCTGTGGAGGAAATATTTTGCAACTAAAAGACTTGGGGGAATTTGGTTTAATAAAACATCTCACTAAAGGTATGTGTGCCTATGATCAGACGGTAGCTTTAGGGATTGGTGATGATGCGGCGGCTTTCAAGGTTACAGGCAGCAAATATATGCTGGCAACCAGTGATATGCTGGTTGAAGGACAGCATTTTATTCTTGATAAAATTACACCTTGGCAACTGGGGTACAAGGCTTTGGCAGTAAGCTTAAGTGATATTGCAGCTATGGGAGGGGTACCACGCTATGCGCTTATCTCTACCGGTTGGCCAGCCTATATTGATCTGGAATATGCCGAAAAAGTATATGCCGGCATACAGAATTTAGCTGCCACATATGCTGTTAACATTATTGGCGGAGATACTGTTAAGGCATCGCAACTTGTGTTAGATGTTATGGTCTTGGGTGAAAGCGAGAGTAGCCCTGTTACTAGGAGCGGTGCTAAGCCTGGTGATGTAATTGCTGTTACCGGCAGGTTAGGTGCCGCAGGAGCTGGGCTCAAATTATTGCTTTTAGAGAGCAGCAAAAAGAAGCTAACAGAAAGGATAGCTAATACTTTAATAACAGCACATTTGAAACCCCTTCCTCGTGTTGAAGAAGCCGCTATTTTGCTTAAAATAGGCAAACCCTCAGCAATGATTGATATTAGTGATGGTTTAGCCAGCGAAATTAACCATATTTGTGAGAGTAGTGCTGTTGGTGCTATTATCTATGCAAATAGCTTACCGGTGGATAAAGAAACAACAGTAGCGGGTAAAACACTAGAAATAGATTATTTAGATTGGGCACTTTATGGTGGAGAAGACTATGAGTTGCTTGTTACGCTGGAGGAAACCAACTTTTTGCCTGCACAGAAAGCCCTAGCTGATAAGGGTGTTAATTTTACTGTTATCGGTAAAGTAGTTGCTAAAAATGACGGTGTCTATATAATGTTCGGAGAAGAAAAAATGCCTTTAATTAGTCGGGGGTATAACCATTTCAAACCATCGGGGACAAACCATCGGGGACGGTTCTTTTTTGACACGATACAATAAGTTCCTTGATTTTTTACGGACTAATATGAAGCAGTCCGGTGAGGAGTTTTGGGTTAAATTATAATGTGATTATTAAAAGATAGGCAGGTTAATTATGAGAGTTCAGGAAAGAAGAAAAAAGATACTTGATGTTCTGGTTAAAGCAGAAGAACCGTTGACGGGAGGAGAGTTGGCAGGTAAGTTTGCGGTAAGCCGCCAGGTTATTGTTCAGGATATAGCTCTTTTACGGGCCAGGGGTGAGGAAATTTTAGCGACCCCTCGGGGGTATATTTTGGTCAGCAAGTTGAGAAAAGAAATGATTACTGCTACCTTGGTTTGTCAGCATAGTCCGGCAGAAATGGAAACAGAATTGCTGGCGATAGTAAGGTTGGGTGGTAAGGTGCTGGATGTTACTGTAGAGCATCCTCTTTATGGTGAACTGAGAGGACTTTTGATGATAAACTCTTTACAGGATATTCATAGGTTTATGGAAAAGATAAATCGTACAGCGGCTCGTCCTCTTTCAGATTTGACAGCAGGGCTTCATCTGCATACTGTGGAGGTGTCTGATGCCGTTTCCTTGCAGGAAATCAAAATGGCACTAAGGAAACTGGGCTTTTTAATGGAAGAATAATTGCTATATTTTTTTGCTTGCCTGCCTGACAAGATAGTTGACAAGACACCTAGGAAGTGAGATAATCCGCTTACAAGAGGGAGGTTTTTTCTATGACTAAAGAAAATTTGTTGCAAAAAATATACCGTTTAAAAGAAGAAAGAGGAGCCCTTATTTTGGCTCATAATTATCAAATAGATGAGGTACAGGAAATAGCTGATTATGTTGGAGACTCCTTTGGTTTAAGTCAGAAGGCTGCAGCGGCGCAAGAAGAGGTTATCGTTTTTTGTGGTGTTCATTTTATGGCTGAAAGTGCAGCTATTTTGGCGCCTCAAAAAACAGTTTTATTACCGGATAAAATGGCTGGTTGTCCGATGGCTGATATGGTGACGCCGGAAACTTTAAGAGAATTAAAAGAAAAATATCCGGAAGCAGCAGTTGTTACCTATGTTAACTCTTCGGCAGCTGTCAAAGCTGAAAGTGATGTCTGCGTCACATCATCTAATGCGCTTAAAGTAGTGGAGTCTTTGGATTGCGAGCAAGTGCTTTTTGTTCCTGATCAAAATTTGGGGCAATGGATAAAAGAAAAAACGTCAAAAGAAGTTATCCTTTGGCCGGGTTATTGTCTGACGCATCATCAAGTAACTGTTGAAGATGTGCAACAGGTGCGAGCACAGCATCCAAAAGCATTGCTTATGGTTCATCCTGAGTGTCGCCCTGAAATAACAGGGCTGGCAGATGCCGTTTTAAGTACGGGTGGGATGCTGGTATTGGCGCAGGAAACCCTGGCAGATACAATTATTGTTGGAACAGAGATGGGCTTGGTTTATCGCTTGCAAAAAGAAAATCCGGACAAGCGATTTTACTTACTGTCCCAAGGGCTTATCTGCCCTAATATGAAGTATACTACCTTGGAGAAAATAGTACAGTCTTTAGAAACGATGACCTCGCAAATTACGGTGCCGGAGACAATTAGGAGAAAAGCCGCTGTTGCTTTGAGGCGTATGTTAGAAATATCTATTTAGAGGTTAGAGGTTAGAGGT
>CAZIRG010000170.1:0-3916 GCA_964541505.1 uncultured Syntrophomonadaceae bacterium
CCAAGAATCCCGTTACAACAGTAAAATTTTCCCTATCGTTGTTGTTGTTTTATCACTGTTAACTATTCTTTCTCTGGGCACTTTGTATGATATTTTCTCACGTATTCCAGGCTAGTTTGAAAGTTGGAAGTGGGAGATTAGCGATTAAACAGGATTTTAGGAACTAGAAACTGGAATTAGTCGGAACGTTAGAGTTTAGAAATTAAAAGTTATTCCAGAGGAGTGAAGTGTGAAGTTAGAAGTTGACCGAGAAACTTTTACCATTTTCAAACCTCTAACATCTCACTTCTAACCTCTAAAACAGGAGGTAAGAAATGGAAAACTGGCAAAAACTATCTTCAATGTCTGCAGCTGAGATTAAAAAAATGCAGGATAAAAAATTGCGCTCTTTACTGATCAACCAAATTGCTCCTTACAGTCCTTACTACGAAAAAGTCTTCAAAAAACACAAAATAGACCCTTATAAAATCAAAGGCGTAGATGATTTACGACATATTCCCTTCGCTTACAAAGAAAATGTGGCACCCACTGACGAAGAGCCAAAAAAACACAAAGACTTCGTTATTCGCCCTGATGAGGAAATCTCTGAGAAATACAGTCACATGGCTAAACTATCTCCCTACGGAGGCAAAAGAGCGGTGGAAGATAAAATTTATGAATATAAGCCGGTGCATATTCATTTTACTACCGGCAGAACCGCTAAATCAACTCCCTTCGTCTATTCTTTGCGGGATCTGAAAAACATCAAAGAAGCAGGCGCAAGACTCCTCAATGTCTTTGGTCTGACTGATAAAGATTTCTTTCTGAATGCCTTCCCCTATTCACCTCACCTAGCTTTCTGGCAATCATTTTTTGCAGCAGAAAGTGGTGGTTTTTCTGCTCTAAATAGCGGTGGTGGTAAGGTTATGGGCACACAAAATCTTATCGAAGCCGTTGAAGAACTGTGTGCTACGGCTATGGTTATTATTCCAGGCTATGCCTACTACATGTTACGTGAAGCTGCTCGCCAAAAAAGAGATTTTTCCTCCATGCGTACCATCATATTTGGCGGGGAAAGGGTACCCCCCGGTCTTAAAACCAAGATAAAAGGCTTGCTGGCAGAAATGGGAGCTAAAGACCCTATCGTTCTGGCTACTTATGCCTCTACCGAAACCCGGGTGGCTTGGGGAGAGTGTCCGGCCGAAGAATCTTTTGGTTATCATATCTATCCGGATATGGAAATAATTGAAATTATCAACCCAGAAACAGGAGAACCTGTCGAGGAAGGTGAAGAAGGGGAAATCGTTTATACCCCTCTGGACTGGCGCGGCACCTGCGTCTTGCGCTATCGTACAGGTGATATTGCTAAAGGAGGTATCACCTATGAACCTTGCCCCAACTGCGGGCGCACCGTCCCTCGCATCAGTGCTAATATCCAGAGAAAATCAGAGTTTAAAGAATTTAACCTCACCAAAATCAAAGGCACACTGGTTAACTTAAATAACTTCTTTCCACTGCTGATGAGTCACCCTCAGGTATTGGAATGGCAAGTAGAACTCAGAAAGCGCAATAACGACCCCTTTGAGCTGGATGAAATTTATCTCTATATTGCCCCCGAAGAAAATGCTGACCTGGAAAAACTAAAAGCCGACCTCAGGCAAAAAGTAATCAGGGACACGGAAGTAGCCCCCTCCGATATCATTTTCAGGTCTGCGCAGGAAATACTTAAGCAACTGGGCATGGAAACAGAGCTGAAAGAAAAAAGAATCTTTGACAACAGGCCCAAGGTTTAATTTAGAGGAGAGATAAGCATTATGAAAAAATGGGATAAAATCAAAGTAATGGATAAAAAAGCATTAACAGATTGGCAACTGGCAGAGATGAAAAACTTCCTTTCCAGTGAAGTTATGGAGAGACACCCCTACTATAGTCGACTTTTTAAGGAAACAAATTTTCAGCCGGCAAAGATGAATAGCCTTGACGATCTTCAGGTACTTCCCTTTACCCGGCTCAAAGATTTAGCCACCAAAGAGCCACAAGATAACCGCCTAAAAAGGTTCATGCTGACACCACCAGCAAAAGCAACAGCTGAAAAAGCAACTCCTAGAAAAAAATCTTTTTTTGGCAAATTATTTCAGAAAAAAGCCGCTGCTGTAGCTGACGACAGCAAAGACTATCGCTTGTCTCAAGTCTTTTATGCAGGCGATTTTACTTCCCCTCCGGTTCCTTTGGTAATTACTGCTTATGATGTTGAAATAATGAAGGAGGCTGGCAGACGACTCTTTACTCTCTGGAAACTAGACCGGGATGATACCATGGTCAATGCCTTAAGTTACGGACCAAATGTGGCCTTCTGGCAAGGGTTTTATGCTGGCTTGGAACTCGGCAGTACTGTGCTGCAAAGCGGTGGTGGCAGAGTGCTGGGTACGGAAAAAATCCTCACTGCCATAGAAAATATGGAACCGGAAATCCTTCTGGCTTCGCCTCTTTACGCTCTGCATCTACTGCAGGCAGCTATAAAGTTTAAAGCAGATATCAAAACTCTAACCACTATCATAACAGGAGTGGAAACAACTTCCCGCGAGATTATGGAACGCCTGCAGACACTAATGTCACTCGCTGGCTGTGCTGGCACACAGGTTATCCGCTCCTTTTCCCTTACCGAAGCCAAAACAGGCTGGGGAGAATGCCCTGGAGGAGACGGTTATCACTTTCATCCTGATCTGCACTTCTTGGAAATAATAGATCCGGCAACTGGCAAAAATAAACCGGATGGTGAGAGTGGAGAAATTGTCTTAACTCATTTGGATGCTTGCGGCACCTGCCTTGTTCGCTACCGCACCGGGTTGCTAACAACCGGAGGCATTACCTATGAGCCTTGCTCTGTTTGCGGCTCTACTCTGCCACGCCTAGCCGGGGAAATTGAAAACTCCAAAAACACTATCAAGGTAAAAGACAGACAAGGACAGGAAAAGATGCTTAACTTGGAAAAACTTACCCGCCGCCTAGATAAAGAACAAACTATCTTGCTCTGGCAAGGAGAAGTCAAAAAGGATGCCGCCGGGAACAGTTCTCTGGTCATCTTCTCTTCTTGGTTCAATAAAGATGATACCGGTGCTGCCCCTCTAGCAGATGAACTAACAAAAACTACCGCATTGCCAGTAAGCTTTGCACAGGAATCCTACAGCACTATCATGAATCGGCTAAAACTGGAAACAGCTTACGTCTCTCGCCGCTGGGCAGTTAAATAACCCAAATTCCAAATTTCACTTACTGATATTTTTTTGGATTTTTTTGGTATAATAAGCTTAGAAAATTACAGAGGAGTTTTTTGCATGTCAAAAAAACCTGTCTGGGAATGTGAACATTGTCCGGTACGAAAACTAACCCTAGTAAGCAGCTTGAAAAGCAAGGACCTACTTGAATTTCAAAAAAATGCTTACAAACATTCTATGCAGAAAGGACAGCTGCTCTACTCCGAGGGAGAAAAGTGTCATTTTTTATATATAGTCATGCAGGGTCGAGTAAAATTATATTACGAAAACATGGACGGCAAAGAACAAATTGTGGAGGTTATCAACCCGGGAGCAATATTTGGTAATATTTCACTGGGTTCGGAAAGCAACTGCGACACCAGTGCCGAGGCTTATGAAGACGGTGTCTACTGTAGTATATCCTTGGATTACTACCACGCCCTGGTAAAAAAGCATCCCCAGGTAGCTCTGCATATCCTTAAAACACTGGAGTCACAACTATCCAAATCCAGAAAAATTATCCGCGACCTCTCTCTAAAGCGTGCCCGCCAAAGAATAGCTTCTATCGTCCTTAGATTGGCAGCAGAAGATGCCAATCCTGGCTTTGACGGTCTAGAAATAAGCTTACCCATCAGTGTACAAACACTATCTTATATGGCCGGCTTAACCCCAGAAACAGCCTC
>CAZIRG010000171.1:0-3910 GCA_964541505.1 uncultured Syntrophomonadaceae bacterium
AAACTGTAAACTGTAAACTGTAAACTGTAAACTGTAAACTGTAAACTGTAAACTTAAACCAACAAAAGAGATGTTAAAAAATGAAAATGAGCTCAAAAACAATGCCCTTTCAAAAACAAAAAAATAAAATTAACCTAGCAGCGTTTTTAATGGCTTTAAGTGTAGCTGCTGGAATTTTGCCGATCTTATTAATTATGCAAATCGTCGGCGAAGTAATGTCACCGTCACCACTGTGGAGTACCATTCAGTATTATTTAATTCTAATGTTTTGTTTCTTGGCTGCCAAAGCCTTACTCTATGCTTTAGCTTCGGGTATTTCACATATTGCCGCCTACCAAGCCTTAGCTGATATTCGTTTATTGCTAGTTTCACACCTAAAAAAACTCCCCCTGGGATTTTTCCAAAAAAGGCGCAGCGGTGAATTAACCAAAATCATCAACCATGATGTTGAACAGGTTGAGCTACTCCTCGCTCATGCGCTGCCAGATCGTTTTGCAGTTGTATCTGTTGCCACTCTTATTTTTGTTACCGTCCTGTTTTTGAATTGGCGCCTGGGGCTAGCTATGCTTACTTTTCTCCCCCTATTTTTTATCATTATACTGCTAATATCTAGTTGGTGGAAAAAAATAGAAAAAAACACAGCGAGAACTTAGCGAACTTGTCCTCCTCTTTAATGGAATTTATTACTACCATACCAGTGATTAAAACCTTTAGCAGCGAAGAAAGGCGCACCACACTCCTGCATAAAAAACTGCAGGATTACCAAAAATGGGCTACCAAACAAATTACAATCACCTCTGTTCCTATTGGTATCATAAATATTTTACTTGAAGCCGGCTTAGGCATATTGGCAGTCGTAGGCTCAATGTTTTTAATGGATGGCCAAATTAGTGTAGAAAAGTTTTTTATTATCTTTATTCTGGGAAATGCTTTTTTTGGTATCTTTAGCAAATTGTATTTTATTACCGGCACAAATGCTATTTACCAAAGTTCGCTAAACAATATTAATTCTATCCTCAAGGAAAAACCACTTCCCCTACCGGCCGCAACAGTAAACACTAACAAGCTTGAAAACTATGACATTGTATTCGAAAATGTCTCATTTGGCTACGAAAAAAACAGACTGGTTTTGGATAATATTAACTTGACCATCCCAGAAAAATCAGTAACTGCTTTTATCGGTAAATCTGGCTCAGGCAAAAGCACTCTTGCTAATCTAATTATGCGCTTCTGGCTGCCCGATCAAGGGAAAATCACTATTGGTGGTCAAAATATTGCTCATTTTAAAGAAAATGATCTGGCTAAACTAATTTCAATAGTACAGCAAGATGTTTATCTTTTTAACACTACTATCGCTGAAAACATTCGCTTGGGCAAACAAACAGCAACCGAGAAAGAAATTATAGCAGCAGCCAAAAAAGCACACATTCACGATTTTATTGTTACTCTACCCGCTGGATACCAAACAACAACAGGTGAAAAAGGAGCACAGCTCTCTGGGGGTGAAAAACAACGACTTTCAATTGCCAGAGCTATTTTAAAAGATGCACCTATTATTATTTTAGATGAGGCAACTGCTTCCGTTGATCCTTATAATGAAAGACTGATCCATGAAGCTATCCGTAATTTGACCCAAAATAAAACCTTGATTGTTATCGCTCATCACCTGGACACAATTATACATGCTAATCAAATTGTGCTGCTTGATAAAGGTAAAATAATAGCTTGCAATACACACAAAAAACTACTGTCACAAGCAGCCTTATATCAGCAAATGTGGCAGGATCAAAAGCATATAGAACAATGGGGGGTTGGTTGTCAGCTGCCAGTCACCAGTTAACGGTTAACAGTTACGCCTGCCGAGCTCACAAATTCGCATCTCTTAGTATCAGTAAGTGTGCTAGTAAGTCAGTCTGCCTGTCTGCCTGTGCGTCACACGCAGACAGGCAGCTGTAAGTAAGGACAAACCTCACAAGAGAAGGCTAGATTGGAATAAGAATCATTGAACCTCGAACCTTGAACCTTGAACCTCAAGCCTTGAACCTTGAACCTCAAGCCTTGAACCTCAAATTTTGAAAGGAGTTATATCGTTTATGAAAAACTTGCTTGATGTTTATCTTGAACTAAACAAAAATGAAAAAAAATCTTTAATCATTACTACACTTCTTTGGAGCTTTTGGTCACTTTTAGGAATTGTCATTATTGTCTTGGTAGTCCTAATGGTGGGAGAAATCATAACCCCGGGGTACCAGCGCACAACTATTTATTACTACTGGGGTGCAATTGCTGGTATCTTCATTTTAAAAGGGATCTCCTTTTCCACTGCTAACCATGTGGCACATATGACTGGCTTCGCCTTGATTAGCCGCCTGCGCAACCAATTTATAAGCCGGCTAAAATTATTTTCCCTCGGCTTTTTTACTAAAGGAAGATTGGGTGATATTTCCACAATTGCACATCAAGATATAGCTAGAATAGAACTGCTGGTCATTCATCTTTGGACAAAACTAGTAAGCGATATTCTGGTTTCACTTACCATCGCCCTAGGGCTGTTTATCCTTGATTGGAGGCTGGGGCTGGCTTTAGTTTCACTTTTGCCCTTTGCCTTTATTGCTTTCTGGTATGGTAACGTCAAAGGGGTAAAAGCACAAACAGAAAACAGTAACAATATGTTGGCAATGGCTAGCAGTTTTGTCGAATACACTAAGGGGATTCCTGCTTTAAAGGCTTTCAGTGAAAACCCAGTTATTTTCAAAAAACTGCAAGAAAAAATAACTGCATTTGGCAATAGCAGTCGTAAATCAGCCTTGATAGCATTTAAACATATCGGCGGTTACTTCTTCTTTATGGAACTTTGCCTGGGAATTATGGTTGCAGCCGGAGCTTATTTGATTATTGGCAATGCTATTTCCCTGCAAACTTATGTCGTTTTTATTATTTTAGGACGTGAGTTCTATAAACCGCTAGGTAATGCTGAAGCATACCTAGTCTATTATATTCTCACTAAAGATAGCTACAACCGGCTTTCCACTGTAATGCAGAATCCGGTAATCCCTGAGCCAGCCAATCCTGTACTGCCCAAAAAACATGATATTCATTTTGACACTGTTTCGTTTAATTATGAAAAGGATGGGTTCTCTTTCCAAAACATCGACTTTAAAATTAAAGAAAATACGATTACGGCGCTGGTAGGTCCCTCCGGCTCAGGTAAAACAACCATTGCTAATTTGCTGGTGCGTTTCTGGGATGTGGGTAAAGGGGCGATAAAAGTTGGAGGTGTGGATATACGTGATATTGCCTACGACGAGTTATTAGCTAAAATTGCTATTGTTATGCAAAACGTTATTCTTTTTGACGACACTATTTATGAAAACATTCGTGTCGGTAAAAGAAACGCTACTAAAGAAGAAATTATACAAGCAGCCCAAAAAGCGATGATCCATGATTTTATTATCTCGCTGCCAAAAGGCTATGAAACGCAAGTTGGTGAAGCCGCCAGCAAACTTTCCGGCGGCGAAAAACAACGCATTTCTATTGCCAGAATGATTTTAAAAGATGCCCCGATCATCATCCTAGATGAAACGACCAGTGCTGTAGACCCCATTAATGAGCGCCAGATTCAGCAAGCTATCAGCAATCTTGCTCGCAATAAAACATTACTGGTTATTGCCCATCACCTGCAAACTATTCGCTATGCTGACCAGATTATTGTTCTGGAAGCAGGGCAAATCGTCGAAAAAGGAAAACATGATGCTTTGCTAGCACAAGATAGTACCTATAAAAGGTTGTGGGAAGCACAACATTTGGCGAAAGGGTGGAAAGTTGTCAGCTAATCAGTTTACAGTTTACAGTTTACAGGGGTTACGACTGATAACTGATAAATGTAGGTTAGTTGCCTTCGGCAGCATAT
>CAZIRG010000172.1:0-3882 GCA_964541505.1 uncultured Syntrophomonadaceae bacterium
GTCCAGCTTTTTTAGTATTTTGGTAAAATATGTTACAAAATAATTAATTGCACCCGGCGAAAAAAATGCTTTTGACAACAAAACTTTTTCGTGTTATACTTCGTAACGAAGATGAGGGGACATTACAAAGGTCCTTATCTTATGGTCTTATGGTGGGTGTAGCTCAGGAGGTTAGAGCGCCAGGTTGTGGCCCTGGAGGCCGTGGGTTCAAGCCCCATCACTCACCCCATTTATTTTTTTGCGGGCGTGGCGGAATTGGCAGACGTGCCAGACTTAGGATCTGGTGGGGTTTCCTCGTGGGGGTTCAAGTCCCTCCGCCCGCACCAGATAGTTTTTTCTACTCCCAAACAAACTTGCCATCTTTTTGTGCAAGTTTTCCATCTAGGTAGAGACTGCCGCCTTTTCGTAAGTCTTTGATCATATCCCAGTGAATGGCTGATTTATTTGTTCCCCCAATTTGGGGATAGGCACTGCCAACAGCTAGATGTACAGTCCCTCCGATTTTTTCATCAAAAAGAATATCTTTGGAAAAGCGCTTCAGACCGTAGTTTACTCCTATTCCAAATTCTCCGATGCGGCGAGCGCCAGCGTCAGTATCCAGTACAGCGTCCAGCATCTCTTGATTTTTTTCGGCAGTAGCTTTGACCACAACTCCCTTACTAAACTCCAAGCGTACTTTTTCTACTTCTTGTCCTTGATAGATAGCTGGATAATCGTAGGTGATATATCCTTCTGCCGAATCTTCCACCGGAGCATAGAAAACTTCACCATCTGGCATATTCTTATGACCGTCACAGTTCTCTCCTACTCTACCGGCAATACTTAGCTTCAGGTCAGTATTACGTCCTTTGATATGTACTTCTTGTCCGGCATCAAAAATTTCTTTTACTTTTTCCTGCCGCTTTGATTGTTTTTGCCAGTCTATATTAGTGGCATCAAAAAGAAAATCTTCATATTCTATCAGAGACATGGCTGATTCTTGGGCCAGTGCCTGAGTAGGATAATTAACCAAAACCCAGCGTACGTTGCCGCCTAGAATATACTCCTTGACTGGTTGAACAGCCTTCATTCTGCGAGACATTTTTCGAGGATCTATACCGGAAAGTTCCTTGACGTTGGCTGGTGCTTTTATATTTATTAAAGCATCAGCTTTTTTGTATTCTAGCTCTTCAATTTCCAAGAGTGTATCTAGGTGTTTGTCTTGAGCTATTTTAAAGAAGAGGGGGGTCAAATTATTGAAATTGAGTTTCAGGCGAGGGAAGGCACCTAGCTCCAGAATTTTGGCATAAACTTCTTCTACCAAAGGCTGAGCTATTTCGGTAGCGGCAATGAGAACAATTTCACCTGGTTTTACTTCTACAGAGTAACTGACTAAGATATCGGCTAGGGCAGAAATACGTGGATCTTTCAAAAAAATTCCTCCTTAATAGTAAGGGGACACATCTCTCATTAAGGAGCGATGTGTCCCCTAGTGAGTAGTTTCGTGTTCGCCTTAATTTGACGAAATATTTTTAGCAAACTCGGTAACTTTAGCAGTGAATCCTTCCTTGTCTAGGGGGGGGATTACAGCTATTTGTAGATTTTCTGGATTAATATCTACAGCTTCAAGAACCTGCCGTGCTCGGTCAAGGCGTTTTTCTGTCCACGGCATAACGTCATAATAGGGACAAGTTAGCCGATCATCTTCCATACACCCTGCTACTAGGACAGTGTCGGCACCCTGTTCAAAAGCCCGGAGGAGATGTAGCGTGTCTATTTTTGCTACACAGGGGAATTTGACTATTTTTATATTAGCAGGTTTTTTGGTGAAAAAGTCTTGATTATACCAATCCATGGCAAAAGGAGCATAACTACAGGCCATAATAACTGTCACCGGTTCTCCGTTCTTTTCCTGTGTAGCGTCTGCTAAAGCCAGTTCGCTAGTTTTTTCCGCATCGCTGATATCCGGAGATTTAAAATGGATAGTTCGTGCAGGGCAGACTGCTAGGCAAAGACCGCAGGACTGGCAATACTCCTGCCGTAATTCTACTTCCCCATCAGAGTTTATAATAGGGACATCGTAAGGGCAGGTTCGTAGGCAAGTAAGGCAGTGAACACAGTCAGCTAACACCTGTTTTGCTCCTGCATCACAACGTAAACAGCGACGGGCTTCTTGTAAAGCCTGTATGAAGGTATAGCCGAGTTCTACAGGGTCGAAGTTTTTAACCCTTGTTTTTGCTTCTGCCAGAGGCATTTCTTCTCTGGATATAGGCTTTATTTTTTTAAGCACATCTTCTACTAGTTGTGGTAGGGGGGGTATTTCTTCATCGGTAAGATTTTCTCCCAGCAGATAATTGTTTACCGATAAAGCTGCTTTCCGTCCGTTGGACATACCTTGTACGGCAGTGCCTGGTCCTGTAGCCACTTCTCCGCAGAGAAAAACTCCTTCTATAGAGGTTGTCATTTTTTCCGGGTCAAAGAGAAGGCGGTTTCTTTCATCGGTAGAAATATTACATTCTTCCAAGCAGCTTATATCGGCTCCCTGACCAATAGAAAAAATAACCATATCACCTGTAATAACGGAAGTTTTGTCTTCATAGAAAGTAGGGTTAAAACGACCTTCTGCATCAAAAACAGATTTTACAGCTTTAACCTTCATGCCTGTAATCTTACCGTTTTCTGTCAAGACGGCCAGTGGTCCTACAGAACAGAAAAATTCAACTCCTTCTTCGCTGGCTTCTTTTATTTCCCAGTCGAAAGCAGGCATTTCTTCATCTGATTCTAGGCAGGCTATTTTAACGATTCCGGCTCCTGCCCGCAGGGCAGACCTAGCCACATCCATGGCTACATTTCCTCCACCTACAACAATAACATTTTCCCCGGATAGGGAAAGTCCTTCATATTTAACTCCTTTCAAGAAGGGAAGAGCTAGGGTATTTTTGGGATGTTCTGCACCAGGAATGTTTAAACCCCTGCTGGTACACAGTCCTAGCGAGAGGATGACAGCATCAAATTCTTCCTTAAGTTTGGTTATGGATATGTTCCTGCCCAATTCACAGTTTGGAACAAATTTAATACCCAGTTTTTTTAAGTTCTCAATATCTTTGTCTATAGTGCTATCGGGAAGCCTGTATAAAGGAATATAATTGCGCAGTGCTCCACCAAAAGTTTTTTCCCGCTCAAAAACAGTTATACTGTAACCGAGACAGGCTAAAGTCTGGGCTGCGGTCAGTCCTGCCGGACCGGAACCAATAATGGCTACCTTTTTGGCTAGGTCAGTTGCTTTTTGAGGTAGTTGGGCGTTTACTCCTTGTTCTACAGCAAATGATTTCAGTATTCTTATAGAGATGGGCTTATCCACATCTTTACGCCGGCACTCCTCCTCGCAGTGATGAGCACAGATGGCACCACAGCTGGCGGGCATAGGGTTTTTTTCCATAATAACTTCCATAGCTTTATCAAACTTGCCCTGGGCTATCAGGCTGACATATTCCCGTATATCCTGATGAATGGGACAGGCTGCTTGACAAGGTGGCAGCATTTGGTTTTCCATAGTAGATGACACTCCTTTTTTATTAAAAATTTGCTATTTACTATATAATTAACTTTAGCTAAAACTATTTTATTTCCTGCTTACTAATTAAAATTAAAGTAAAAAATTTTGTAACTACTTGAGCCTTGCTGCTACAGCAACACCACGTGTGTTGGAAGTGAGAAGTGGGAGGTTAGAGGTTAGAAAAACACCAGGAGTTACCAAAGCTTATTCTTCCGGGGGCTTTTCCAAAACCTCATCCAATCCGTTCGATTATGCTCTGGGTATACTTCCAACTTCCAACTTCTCACTTCTTACATCCAGTATTATCGGTGCTCAAATCTTGAGGGCAGTACAATAACTCCCTTGAG
>CAZIRG010000173.1:0-3767 GCA_964541505.1 uncultured Syntrophomonadaceae bacterium
TTGCTTATTTAAAACTTCTCTCTTTTTTTTAACCACCCGGCAGGCATCTCTATAATCTTCTTCCAAGGATAACCAGCTAGACCAGGCAGAAGACTTCCTGAAAGTTTCAGGCTCTGTTTTCATGACTTATCCCTCTTTTTGAGCAAACATATTGCTAGCTTTCTTGCCGGGGGATAACCACAAATCCGGTATTGACTTATGTACTTTCCCCCTTGCTTGCCAGAAAAGACCATCTCGGTCTACGCGAATAGTATTGTCAATTTTAAAAACAGGAAGCTTGTCCTGCCGACACCATTCGTAGACAGTAGTAGTGCTGACCTTTAACAGGGCAGCAGTTTCGTTAACTGTCAACCAAAGGGGTAACCCCAATCGTTTGCAAGGAATTTGGGTCGGGAATCTGGTTTTTTTAAACATATTATTTTCTCCTATTTTTTTTCCTGTGGCTACCTGCCAGGGAAAGATTCTTTTTAATTCCATTAAGCTTTCGCTTACCAGGTCTGTTTTTCGGAAAAGTTTCAAAAAACATTTTATCTATGGAGTTCCCATAAAAATCAGCAATTTTCTTGGCCAGCTTAAACCCAGGCGTTCTTGCTCCTCGCTCCAACATGGAATAATACTGTGGGTTGATCTGAAGCAGCCTAGCTACCTCTTCTTGTGTAATTTTTTTTTGCATCCTTAATTCTTTTAAATTATTCATACATCACCTCGTATTAGAATAAATTGTTCTCTAATTATGCTTTATTATACAGAAAGTGTTCTTTCTTGTCAAGAGATTTTAAAAAATAAAAAAAAATGTTCCATACCTCTTCCCAAAAATAGAACAGTATGTTATAATGAAAAACAAAAAAGGAGGGAACACGTCATGGAAAAAGAAAGTTTTGGCAAAAGGTTAAAAGAATTACGCTTGAAGAAAAATCTTACCCGGAAAAAACTGGCCAGTTTGCTTGGGCTATCAGATAGAACAGTAGGCTATTATGAAAGTGGGGAACGTCAATCAAACTACGAAATTTTGCGTAAGATGGCCAGTATTTTGAACACCACTACCGACCACCTGCTTGGTCGCACTGAGGACAGAACGCTTGATTCTCAAATGAAAAACACAACCGGCATAATTCCTGCAGGAAGAAATGTAAAGATCCCCATATTAGGAATAATTCGTGCAGGAGAACCTATCTACACTGACGAACATATAATTGGCTATGACGATGTACCCATAACCGAAGTTAAAGGTGGTGAATACTTTTTCTTGATTGTCAAGGGAGATAGCATGACTGGTGCTCGTATCTATCCGGGCGACAAAGTTTTAGTTCAAAAGCAAAACCTTGTTGAAAACAATCAAATAGCTGTAGTACTTATCAATGATGAAGAGGCAACTTTAAAAAGAATTAAATTTCTGGATAAAAAAGTCATTCTTTATCCGGACAACCCATCCCACACCCCGCAGGTATATGATTACAGGGATGTGCAAATAATTGGCAGGGTTATTAGTGTGAAATTTGATGTAAGTTAGGAATAGAACAGGGAAGAAAACAAATAAAAGGGAGGCTGGCAGTATGCGAGGACATGTGCGACGAAAAGGCAATCTCTGGTATGTTGTTCTGGAGCTAGAGCGGGATCAAGAAGGCAAGCGTGTACAAAAAACGCTCTCTGTACGTGCTGAGTTAGGTCTTAGTAAACGTGCGACTAAACGCCAGGCAGAAGAGTTGTTGATTCAAAAATTAAAAGAGCTGCAGGATGGCACCTATTTTGAACCTACGGAAATTACCCTGGCTGATTTCCTTGAAAAATGGCTGGACAATTATGCTAGTGGAAATGTTAAGCAAAAGACCCTAGATAGTTATAAAAACACAATCTATAACCATATTATTCCTGAAATTGGTCCGATTCACCTGAAGAAACTCCGCCCTCTTCATGTTCAATCTTTGCTCTCAAGCAAGCAGAAAACTGGCCGGGCAGACGGAAAAGAGGGTGGTCTTTCCAATACCAGCATTCGCTACATACATGTGATCATAAAATTAGCATTGAGCCATGCTGTTAAATGGGAGCTGGTTCCCCGAAATATAGCCGACATGGTATTATCGCCAAAAATTCAAAATGCGCAAATCCAGTATTGGACAAAAGAAGAAACCCGAAAGTTTTTAAAAACAATCAAAGAACATCGACTATATCCTCTCTACTTGCTTGCCATAACTACCGGCATGCGCCGTGGTGAAATCCTAGGGTTGCGCTGGCAAGATATCAATCTTAAAAAAGATATCGTTCGCATCAACCAAACCTTACTTAATACAACTATTGGAGATATAATCCAGGATTCTGCTAAAACCGATGGCAGTAAAAGAACTCTGGATATTTCACCAACCGTTTCAGCCGAGCTTTCCCGGCACCGCAAAAAACAAGCTGAGGAATTTACAGTTCTTGGTCAACCCGAGAAAGACTTCGACTTGGTTTTTACCTCCAAAGCAGGTACGCCCTTTTCTCCCCGCAACTTGAATCGCAACTTTAATCTTCTGGTAAAAAAAACAGGGCTAAAACCAATAACCTTTCACGGCCTACGCCATACCTATGCGACTTTGATGCTTACCGAATATGGACAAGATATAACTACTGTTTCAGCACGCCTAGGCCATGCCAAGGTTACAGTTACCTATGAGAAATATTCTCATATTATTCCCAAAAAACAAAAAGAAGCCGCACTCAAAACGGACGACTTGATCGAATAAGTATTTTTTTAGGTGGGAAGTATTGCAGTCGTGAAGAAAACCAGTATTGACGAGAGTTGTTGGGACCACTGTCATTACTGGTTTTCTATTGTAGGCGAAACAAGATCGAAGCAGTGACCGACCAGTTATGAGCCAGTTACTCCACCATCTAGGCTATAGGCCGCCCGGATAAAAATAAACAAAATAACTCCCACAAAATAACTCCCCCGGAAAGATTCGTCCTAGTTCCTACAGCACACTTTTTTGCTGTCATGCCACCGGTTTCTAATCAAATAACAAGGATGCTAGGTCTAGCATTAGCAGGCAGAGACCTTCTACCTACAATTGTTCTAATTAGGCATAAGTTTCAACACTTCTTCTTGGGATAATTCGGTTAGTTCTACTACTTCATCAAAGGGCAGACCCTTCATCAGCAGTTTCCTTGCTACTTTTAGTGCTTTTGTTTTTTTGCCTTCTTCTCTGCCTTCTTCTCTGCCTTCTTCTCTGCCTTCTTCTCTGCCTTGTTTTAAAGTTTTTTCGTGTATTTCTTCCAAGGATATCTCTATGTTGGTTATCATTTTTTCCACCTCCCAGGGATTGACTTGGTTTATGGTTTGTTCCAGTTTTTCTTGTAATTCTCCGGGTATTCTTGGCTTCAGCACGTTCTTAAACCAAGTAATAAACTGTCTGAATTCATCTGAATGCATGTTTTTTAATGTGCCAGCGACTTGGCGCAATTTTTCTGTCAGCTCCTGTGGTTGTTTGATTTTCCGGTCCAAGGTAAAAATAGTAGATATGAGGTTTGATGCTTGGTGTAGCTCTTTTTCACTGTAGCGATTTACATCAAACAGAATATATTGGAAGTTTAAAAGGTGCTTTTCAAACTGTTGGTAGTTGGTTTGCATCTCTTTAAAGTTTAATATTGCGGTCCAATTATTAGCACCGTTGTAAAGGACAGCAGGTATTATGGCTGGTAGGCGAAAGCCTTTTCTTTCTCGTTCTTTTTCCGGGGTGTTATTAAATATATCTCGCCATATCTCTACCATATACAATAACAAACGGTAAGGC
>CAZIRG010000174.1:0-3762 GCA_964541505.1 uncultured Syntrophomonadaceae bacterium
GAAATAAAAGAGGCTGTTCCAGGTAAGGAAAGTCTTTATGCGGATAGTAAACCATTGGATAGAAACCCTGAACCAGTCTTGAAAGGAAATGCAGGAAATACACCACGAAGTGAATATAAGGCTACAGCGGAATCAGTTATTGATGAGCAATATTTGAAAGAGAAAAATGGTGAAGTTAAGTTGATAGAGTATATGACCTATGCAGAGTATGTCAAGTTTGCATACAAGGCGGGTAAAACAACCGCATCAACTCAAATTGCTCAAGATCGGATTGTGCTTGTTGTCCAAGTATACTATCCAGATGGGCTTGATCATCCGAAAGTAGGATTCATTAAAAATTGCCTAGCTACTGGTTATTATAATGCTGAAACGGGTGAATACTTGGGCGGTAGTTTTACAGGAAACTTCCCGGCTGAATCAACCGCCGGTCCTATCAGCCTGTCTGCTGTTCCCACAGAAAGATTACCGGATGAATAATGGCAAAGTATATGTCGGGCATTCATTTACGTTCCTGCGGTTTCGGTTTTTACTTGCGGTTTGGTTCAGCGAGACGGTAAGCTAAAAGCTCTCGCAACTTCTCGGTTATCCCACCCGGTTTGCCATCTGCAATTAAATGATTATTTACCATGGTCAAAGGCATAATCCCTAAGAGAGAATTAGTTAAAAAAGCTTCATCTGCTTCTAACAGGTCGGTAAGGAGGAAATGACCTTCTATAGCCGGGTTG
Source organism: uncultured Syntrophomonadaceae bacterium (assembly GCA_964541505.1). Taxonomy (GTDB): domain Bacteria; phylum Bacillota; class Dethiobacteria; order PWVN01; family PWVN01; genus CAZLTH01. The sequence goes on from CAZIRG010000174.1 coordinate 726, forward strand.
CTATTTTTTTTGCAGATATCGATGACTACTTCTCGGGTGATACCTGCTAGCAAGCCACATTCTACTGCCGGGGTGAAAATTTTTCCGTCCTTGACGATAAAAAGGTTGGTGATACTTCCCTCGGTGAGAAAACCGGACGTATTAAGGAACAAGGCTTCTTGGTAACCAGCGATCAGGGCTTCTTTTTTGGCCAAAACATTTTCTAGGAAATTAAGAGATTTTAGATAAACTACCGGTGAAAAGGGGTTTCGTTTGATAGAGGAAATTAATCCCTTGTAGCTTTGGAGGTAATCTGTTGGCGAATAAAGGTTGCCTTTTTGTCCGGTTATAAAATAGTTCCCCCGGGGGTTCGGTTCGGAAAAATCGCCTGTTTTTTCCCCTCCGGTAACTGTGAGACGCAGGGAGCCTTCTGTTATCTTGTTTAACTGCATTGTTTCTTGCAAGCTTGCCAGCAGCTCTTCTCTTGACACATTGATTCCCAAAACAGCACAACCGTTTACCAATCTTTTTAAATGCTTTTCTAGGAAAAGCAGACGGCCCTGAGATACTTTGATGGTTTCAAACAGCCCTTCCCCATAAAGGAGACCTCTGTCTAGAAGACAGGACACAGCAGTACAATCTTTTTTGAGCATTTTCCCTTGTAGGCAGTAATATTCCATATTAGCTACACACCTCCTTTTCTTTCAAACCTAAAGCGTCTAGCAGAGCTTTAGCTTTATCAAAAGTTTCTTGATACTCACTCTCCGGCTCAGAGTCAGCAACAATTGCACCGCCAACTTGGAAAAAGGCATTATTGTTTTTTATGAGAAAAGTTCTGATGGCGATATTAAAATCGCTGTTGCCATTAAAGCCTATGTAACCAATAGAACCAGTATAGACACTTCTTTTTGTGGGTTCCAGTTCTTCGATTATTTCCATGGCGCGTATCTTGGGACAGCCGGTAATTGAGCCGCCGGGGAAGGTGGCTTTTAATACATCTATCATGTCAATATCAGGGGACAGGGTTCCTTCCACGGTAGATACCAAGTGGTGTACCGTAGCATATGTTTCTAATGTAAAAAGTTCAGGAACTTTGACAGAATTCTGGCAACAAACCTTGCTCAAATCATTTCTTTCTAGATCCACAATCATCAGCAATTCAGCACGGTCTTTTTTGCTGGCGAGCAATTCCTTTTTCAAAGTCGCATCTTGTTCAGGAGTTTTTCCACGGGGACGAGTTCCTTTGATTGGTCTTGTTTCTAACTGGGTGCCTACTAGTTTGATAAACCTTTCCGGGGAAGAGCTGGCTATAGTACTGCCGGGGAAATTAAGAAAAGAGGCAAACGGTGCCGGATTTTTCTTTCTTAGTTTTTCGTATAGAGCCAGAGGAGAAACTTTTATGGTGGCTTGTAGCCTTTGAGTCATGTTGACTTGGTAAATATCTCCAGCGACTATATATTCTTTGGCTTTAGTTATAGCTTTAAAATAGTTTTCTCTAGTAAAGTTAGAGCTAAAACTATTGCCAGGGGTTAGATTACCGGTGGGTGAGATTGAGTTTGGTGTTGGTTTTCCATAAAAAATATTTTCTATTTCCTTTAAACGAGCAGTCGCTTTTTCTTCCCGTAGTTTCTTGTTTTTCAGGGGAAAGCCGGTCGATACCAGGTAGGTTACTTCTGCCTGGTGGTCAATAACTAAAGACCAGTCATAAAAGCCCAGGCAACAGTCAGGGAAATTTATATCGTCAAGAGTGTCATCAGGCAGATTTTCTAGATGTCTTCCCATATCATAAGAGAAATACCCGGCAACTCCGCCGGGAAAGGGAGGAGTATGAGATGTGTTTTCAATTTTATATTTTTTGATAAGTTTTTGCAATAAATCAAAGGGATTATCATTGATAACAGTTGTTTCTTCAGCTGTACGCAGGTAACATTTTTTACCCTTGGAGCTGAAAACCAGAAAAGGGTCACCGGTTATAAAAGAATACCTGCCCAATCTGGCATGTCTCATACTGCTGTCTAGGAAAACAGTATAAGGAAGGTGATGAAACTTTTTATAAAGTTCCATGGTATCAGGGGCAAAGTTTAATGTCTCGATTAAAGGATGCAAGAGCGGTGACCTCCTCTTTGTTGTAAGTTTTGAGAAAGTTGTCTAGCATACGGTGTCCGGAATCTGTTAAAATTGATTCAGGATGGAACTGAACACCTTCTAAGGGAAAGTGTTTATGCCTTATAGCCATAATTTCTCCCTGGTCAGTTTCGGCTGAGATAGTAAAACAAGAAGGCAGAGACTCTCGCTCTAGGATAAGAGAATGATAGCGAGTAGCGGTAAAGCCAGGTACTATACCTGCAAAGAGAGTTTTTCCGTCATGGAAGATAGTGGAGGTTTTGCCATGCATCGGGCGAGAGGCACGAACGACTTTGCCCCCGAATGCTTGTCCCATAGCTTGGTGTCCTAGGCAAACGCCCAAAAGAGGAATTTCCTCGGCGAAGTGCTTGATTGTTTGGAGGGAGATACCAGCATGATCCGGATCACAGGGACCGGGAGAGATGACGATATAATCAGGATTTAATTCTTCTATTGCCCCTACCGTAATGGCATTATTACGATAAACCAGTGTATCCTGACCTAATTCCTTGAAGTATTGCAACAGAATATAAGCAAAGGAATCATAGTTATCAATCATCAACAGCATATTTTTCCTCCTTAATAATAGAAATAATGAAAAACCGAACACTCGCTGGTTCGCATCCCAGCCATTAGCGTCCGGTAAAATACTGTTATTTTATTTCTTAATAATAATGTCTACTGTAGTCTACTGTAGTCTACTGTAATAAAGTTTCCTTAATTAGTAAAAATTTTGTGATTGCTAGTTATCTTGGTCGGGGCGACAGGATTTGAACCTGCGACCCCTTGGTCCCAAACCAAGTGCGCTACCAAACTGCGCTACGCCCCGCAAGTAAAAACCAGTATAACCTATTTTTTAGCTAGAGTCAACTTAAAAAATTGCTAAATAATAAATAAATTAATAACGCTGATTTATATGATTATTATGATTTGC
>CAZIRG010000175.1:0-3758 GCA_964541505.1 uncultured Syntrophomonadaceae bacterium
GCTTACCATTATATTGGTGGTCTATTAAAACATGCTCGTGGCTTTGCCGCTATAACCAACCCCACAGTTAATTCTTATAAAAGGCTGGTGCCCGGCTATGAGGCTCCCGTATATATTGCTTGGTCTTGCCGCAATAGAAGCCCCTTGATAAGAATACCTGCTAAAAGAGGCTCCTCTACCCGGGTTGAAGTTCGCAACCCTGACCCGATTTGTAACCCCTACCTGGCTATTGCCGTGATGTTAAAAGCAGGCTTAGAGGGTATTAAAAATAAAATAACACCTCCTGCTTCAACAGATAAAAACATCTATACTATGACTACTGCAGAAAAAGAAAGTGCCGGAATTTCCAGTTTGCCGGAAAATCTTTTTGAGGCTATACAAGAACTAAAAAAAGATAAATTGATCAGAGAAGCTTTGGGAGAGCATATTTTTGAACGCTACTGCGCAGCAAAAGGACAGGAATGGAAAGATTATAATATCTCTGTTCATGACTGGGAAGTCAACAGGTATCTTACAAAGTATTGAGTTGGTGAGTGGTTGCCCGGGTGAGTAAGGCGAGGTTAAGAGGTTAAGAGGCCAAGAGGTTAAAAGAGGGGACGAGGAGAAGAGGCCAAGAGGTCAAGAGATCAAAAGGCTAAGAGAGGAAGCTTTTGACCTATTAGTTTCTTAACCTCGTACTCCGTCATGCTGCTTTCCTACTGACTCACTGGTTCACTGATTCAATCACTACTTTTAGGAAGTGAAAAGTTTGGAGTATCGAATTGAATGTGATTTAATTGGTGAAAAGAAAGTACCTGCTGACGCTTACTACGGCATACACACTCTCCGGGCTGCTGCTAATTTTGCAGTATCCGGTACTAGAACACATCCGGAGTTGATTAAAGCACTGGCGATGATCAAGCAAGCCGCTGCTGAGACTAATATGATCTTGGGATTTTTGCGTGACGATATTGGTAACGCCATTTGTCAGGCTGCAGCGGAGGTAGCAGACGGACAGTGGTCTAATCAATTTATTGTTGATGCTCTGCAGGGTGGAGCAGGTACTTCTACAAATATGAATGTGAATGAAGTTATTGCCAACCGGGCTATTGAAATATTAGGTGGTAAAAAAGGTGATTATACTTTGGTTCATCCTTTAAATCATGTCAATATGTTTCAATCCACTAATGACGTGTATCCCACTGCTTTGCGTGTAGCTGCCATCTGGCTGCTGGTTCCTTTGTCTGAAGCTTGCGCCTGCCTGCAAGGGACATTACAAGCAAAAGAGGCAGAATATGCCGGTGTACTTAAGGTGGGGCGTACAGAATTACAAGATGCTGTGCCTGTAACCTTGGGTCAGGGGTTTAGTGCTTTTGCTGAAGCAATAGCCAGAGACCGCTGGCGTTTATACAAAGTAGAAGAGAGGCTGCGTCAAGTAAATTTAGGTGGTACTGCTGTAGGTACTGGATTAAATGCAGATAAAAAATATATTTACATGGTAATTGAGCGATTAAGAGTTTTAACCGGGATAGGTTTGGCTCGTAGTGAAAATATGATAGATACAACCCAGAATACTGATGTTTTTGTAGAAGTAACAGGTCTTCTCAAAGCTGCAGCAGTCAACCTGATTAAAATTTCCAGTGACTTGCGTTTATTGTCTTCAGGTCCCAGGTGTGGTTTGGATGAAATAAAATTACCAAATTTACAGGCAGGCTCGTCTATTATGCCTGGTAAAATTAACCCGGTAATGCCAGAAATGATTACCCAGGTAGCCTACCAAGTAATGTCACAAGATTTTGCTGTCACTATGGCTGTACAAGGTGGACAACTGGAATTGAATGCTTTTTTACCATTGGTGGCTGCTAATCTACTGCCAGCGATAGAAACTTTAGGGAAGGCTGTACGTTTGTTTGCAGAGAAATGTATTACAGGGATTGAGGCTAATGTTGAAAAATGTTATGAGCACTTGATGAACAGCTACAGCATCTTTACTGTAATTTCTCCTTTTGTTGGCTATGAGAAAGCCACCGAACTGGCTGTAGAAACTATAAAATCTGGGCGTAAAGCTCGTGATGTAATTTTAGCAGCAGGGCTTTTTAGTGAAGCAGAATTAGATAAAATATTACAGCCAAAAAATTTAACCAGACCTGGAACCATGAACCTCGAACCGTAAACCTGACAACCTGGGTAGTTACAAAAAATCAAACAAATGGAAGGGAAATGCCTATGTATAACACTCCCAGAGGTAACAGGTTGCATATAGCGATTTTTGGGCGTCGAAATGTTGGCAAATCCAGCTTGATTAATGCCATAACAAATCAGGATATAGCTTTGGTATCTTCTGTTCCCGGCACAACAACTGATCCGGTATATAAAACTATGGAAATGTTGCCTGTTGGTCCTGTTGTATTTATTGACACAGCAGGCATTGATGACATCGGAGAGTTAGGAGAACAACGAGTAAAACGTTCTTATGCTGTATTAAATAAAGCTGATATAGCTTTGTTGGTAGTAGAGTCGGGTGCAGGAATTAGCTCCTTTGAAAGAAAAATTTTAGAATATTGTCAGGAGAAAAATTTACCACTGGTAGGAGTGCTGAACAAAATAGACTTGCAGGAAACAACTAGTAAAGAACGAGATAAATTTAAAGAAAAACTGCATATTGATCCTATAGAAGTTAGTGCCCTAACAAGAAAGGGTATTACTGACCTAAAAGTAGCCATAATACGAGCTGCTCCTCCAGGTTGGGATGAGCAGCCCATTATAGGAGACCTCTTGCAGCCGGGAGATATTGCTATACTGGTGGTACCTATTGATCTGGCTGCTCCAAAAGGTCGCCTCATTTTACCCCAGGTACAGACCTTGCGAGATGTTTTAGACAATGATGCCATTTCCTTGGTGGTAAAAGAACGGGAGCTAAGAGAGGCCATTACGTCTTTAAATCGCCGGCCCAAAATTGTTGTTACTGACTCACAAGTCTTTTTAAAAGCTGATGCTGACACTCCCCGGGATATTCTTTTGACTTCTTTTTCCATTCTTTTTGCTCGTTATAAGGGGGCACTAGAAACTTTGGTAGCCGGGGCCATGGCTATTGAGGAATTGGAACCTGGGGATAAAATATTGATGGTGGAGGCATGTACCCATCACCGGGTGGAAGATGATATCGGGAGAGTTAAGATTCCGCGTTGGTTACGGCAAAAGGTAGGTGGTCAATTACATTTTGATTGGGTTAGCGGCTATGGTTTTCCTTCTGATTTGGGAGATTACAAATTAATAATACATTGTGGTGCTTGCATGATTAACCGCCGGGAAATGCTGGCTCGTATTACCCAGACCCAGGCGGCAAATGTGCCCATAGTAAATTATGGTGTTTGTATTGCCCATGTTATGGGTATACTGCCCCGGGCACTTTCTCCTTTTCCTGCGGTACAGCAGCTTGTTGGTTAGTTCTGTAACTTCTTGCAATCTTCTTTCTTGTCCTGTCTCAAGAGGATTTCCAAAAATACATTTGTATCCACCAAAAACATTATCTCCACTCCGAAGTCTTGTGTTGTAGGTCAGTGGAGGTGAAGCTTTCTTGCATCTTTGATAAACCACCTTCCCAGTCAAACTTAAACGTTTTTGCTTCAATTCTTTTGCCCATATGCCTTTTTGACAGGAACTCCGCATAGGCTAAAACTTCGCTCCTCAAATCTTCCGGAAGCTCTCGCATCTTCAGCTCAATTTCCTTTTCGTACATGATTTTAACCTTCTTTCTCTGCCGGCATAAAAAATGCTAA
>CAZIRG010000176.1:0-3757 GCA_964541505.1 uncultured Syntrophomonadaceae bacterium
AAAGAGACAAAGAGACAAAAAGGGGTTGCGGGGGTTTTCTATCTATTTTAACCTCTTAACCTCGTTCCCCTTTTAACCTCGTCTCCTCTATTTCTGACAAAGAAAATTCCTGTGACCGTCCTGTTTCCTCTATCCTTACCCGTATTGTTTGTTTAATAACATTTATACTTTGCACTTTCCCTGTTCCCTCTGGAGTCAGAACGTTCTACCCTTCTTGGGGGAAATCTTTCCGCAGCTTTTTATACGTACAAGTTTCATAGCGCAAACAGCACATAAGACGACCACAAACACCGGAAATTTTTGCCGGATTTAAAGAAAGATTCTGTTCTTTGGCCATACGAATCGATACTGGTTCAAAATCTCCCAAAAACGTGCTACAGCATAAAACACGCCCGCAGACGCCCAAACCGCCTAGCATCTTGGCTTCGTCTCGCACACCAATCTGCCTTAATTCTATCCGAGTACGAAAAACCAAAGCTAAATCTTTGACCAATTCCCGAAAATCCACCCGACCATCGGCAGTAAAATAAAATATTAACTTGCTACGATCAAAGGTATACTCCACACCTGTTAGCCTCATATCCAGATTATGTTTTTCTATCTTCTGCAAGCAAATATTAAAATACTCTTCCTCTTTACTACGGTTTTCCATAACTTTATAATAATCACTTTCAGTTGCCCGACGTAAAACATTTTTCAACGGCAATACCAATTTCTCTGGTGGCAACTCCTTTGCTTCGGTCACCACTTCTCCATATTCCTGCCCCCGGGATGTTTCCACTATAACCGATTCTCCTAGCTGCAGCAGCAGAGAACCCGGATTAAAATAATATAGCCTGCCTGCTTTCTTAAACTTTACTCCTACAACTTTACGCAAATTACAACACCTCCTTTAATTCCAATAAAAATACCCCTAGCACCAGTTTTAAATTAACCGGGGTGGTTATTTTTTTTTGTAACATAAAAACCATTTCTATAGCTTTCAAAAGACCTACTTCCGAAGAATTTATCTGCCGCAGAGATGCTAAAAAATCTGTATTGTAAAGAACTTTTTGCCGACCAAATCGTTTGTAAAAAAGAGTATCTCGCAAGAAAAGCAAACATAAGTTCAAGAAAAGTTTTATATTTTTTGCTTTCGAAAGCTCTTCCGCCAAAGAAAAGATATCGCTCTTTTCATTCTCCTGCAATCTGTTAAAAAAAGAAGCAACCTGACTTCTTAAAGCCTGAAAGTTTTCATCTGTCGCCATAGCTACAGCTTGCCCCACAACACCTCCAGCCAAAGAAGCAAAGGTGCGAGCTTCATCCAAAGAACAATTCTTCTTCTCGACTAAAAAATCTGCCAGTTTCTCCTCCGCCACTGCCTTGAAAACAAAAATTTGGCAGCGAGACTTTATGGTGGGCAAAAGAGCCTCTGTCCGAGAGGTTAACAATATAAAATTAACATATTCGGGAGGCTCTTCCAATAGTTTTAAAAAACTGTTCGCTGCTGGCAAACTCATCTCCTCAGCACCATCAATTATATAAACTCTTTTCCTTCCCTCATAGGGCCTGCTTATTGTTTCTTCTTTCAGCCGGCGCATCTGTTCAATTCTAATATTACTACCTTCCCGGCTAATTATACGCAAATCTGGCTGCGTTAAAGTAGTTGTTTTACGACAAGAAAGACACTGTCCGCAAGGCGGCTCTTTCCGGTCAGCACAATTCAGTGCTGCAGCTAAAAAAAGTGCCAACGTCTTCTTACCACTTCCTACCGGACCGACAAAGAGAAGCGCTTGGTGTAATTTTTCTTCTTGCAGCCTCTTCTTTAAAAAGGTTACTATTTGCTCCTGCCCAATAAAGTCACTAAAACCTAACAATAACATCATCCCTCTAACTTTTTGGAGAACCGCTGGGGAGAACCGCTGGGGAGAACCGCTAGGGACGGTTCTTTTTTGACACGAAACAGCACAGTAACAGAACTTTGGAACACAGCAACCGATAACATAAAAACGGGAAAGCCGTCCGCTTGCATACGTTGGTTTGCCGAGTTACTAAGTTTCGTCCTCGTTACCTTCGTAATCCCTGTAACCGATAAATTATCGAATCATCTAGAAGATGTCAAATAGTCCTACCAAGCGCTACTGACAACTAATCACAACAACAATAAAGCTTTCATATATATCTCTTCATGAATTTCTGCCACAGTCTTTAAGCGAGCCTCACTAAGACAATTTACTATTTCCCAGCCATACCTATCAGCTAGCCAGCAAGCGTTTCGATACGAACGAACTAGGTGGCTATAATTTCTTTCATGGATATCTTTCTCTTCTTTTTTCGTAAACTTATTAACTCTCTGCCGCATCAACTCACGAGTATAGGCAGGTGGCATATTTAAAAAAAACACTTGATCAGGAGGCGGAAGTTTGAACTTTGAAAATTCAAAATCCCACAACCAGTCTAAAAAACTTTCCCTCTCCTGCTCATCTGCTATTTTTCCTGCTTGGTGCACCATGTTGGAAGTAGTATAGCGATCCGCTATTACAATGCCACCCTCTTGTAAGAACTGCTTCCATTCCTTGTTATAAGAAACATACCTATTTACAGCATAAAAAGTTGAAGCTACATAGGGATTAACAGCATCGGGATCACATCCAAAGTCCCCTCTCAAGTACATTTTAATCAAAGCTGCTGATTCATTCTCATAATCTGGGAATTCTATCTTCTTCACCTTATAAGCATCCTTTTTCAAGCGTAAATATAATTTTTCAGCCTGAGTAGCTTTACCACTCCCATCTCCAGCCTCTATAACAATAAGCTTACCTGACATAATACCACCCACTTCAAGAGGAAAAAAGCCCCCTCTTAATCTCTTAACCTCTTAATCTCTTAGTCTCTTAACCTCGTCCTCTCTTAACCTTTTGTCTTTTTAACCTTTTATCCTCTCATTCTACTCTATTCTACTAAAACCTGCAACGTTCTGAAAGTAGGGTCTGCAGCTTGGCAATGCTTCTTTGCAGCTTGCAAATATTGCAAAACCTCCATTATTTCTTCTGTAATCATTTCTCCCGGCACTAAAAGAGGTATTCCAGGGGGATAAAGCGTAACCATCTCCGCCGCCAATCGCCCTTTTACTTTTTCCAGTAATAAAGGGCAACTTTCTCTTTCCATAGCCTCTCTGGGAGACAAAACTACTTGCGGAAAAGGAAACGGAGCAGCAAAAAAAGAATTTTCTTTTTTTGCTGCTCCTTTTTTTGCTAACAACTTTTCCCCTACCTGCAGCAACTTCTCCTTAAAGAACAATATTTCTTCTCGCCGGTGATAAAGAGAAAAAATAAAAAGAAGATGATTCTCATCTGCCAGCTCAGCAACCACCCCCATCTCTCCTAGGAGTTCTTGCAACCAATTTCCTCTTACCCCTAAAGGAGATGTTTTAAGAGTTAATCGCAAAGGATCCTTCTGGAAATCGGCACAATCCCAAAAAGCAAATCCTGGCTGAGAACTTAATTCTCGATGCATTTCATGTACCGTACCAACAACCGCTTTAATTTTCTCTTTTCCTGCTAGATATAAACTTCTGCGAGCAACATCTAAAGAAGCCATTATAGGATAAGAAGGACTGGTAGTTTGGACCATATTCAGCATGAAAGCTAACCGAGAAATATCAACCTCTTCACTCGCTACATGCAACATACCACCTTGGGTCAGTGCCCCCCCTGTTTTATGAGTGCTTTGCACCCACAAATCTGCTCCTGCCTCACTGGCAGACATAGGAAGATCT
>CAZIRG010000177.1:0-3749 GCA_964541505.1 uncultured Syntrophomonadaceae bacterium
ACTTAACCGCTATAGACAGGCTAACTTTCAGGATTAGTATCCCGGAAACAGAAGAGGAACGCCCCGGCGATTTTGATAATCTAACTGCCGTGTTAGCAAATATGTTATTTTATTTAAAGTAGAATGCTCAAGCTAATAGACGCTGATTTATCAGAGCTTTTTTCTTTACAAATACTACATACTAGGTTAGAATTAAGGTGCTTGCTAGTTCTTGGTTGGGGAATGATAAAAACCGAACTATTTAGAAATAAGGTGATTAACCGTGAACCTGATAATTTAGGTAGTTATTGATATCCCGGAGGAAATTAAAAGCATGCTCTAGTTTTGTGAAGAAGGATGTGTATAATGAATAACTTGAAATTTACGAAGATGCATGGTCTGGGTAATGATTTTATTATCATAGACGACCGGGGAAAAGACTTTGAGTTAAAAAAAGCGCCTGATTTGGCTAAGGAAATTTGCCGGCGTAACTTTGGGGTGGGAGCTGATGGATTAGTTTTTCTAAGATCTTCCCAGAAGGCCGATTTTGCCATGCGTATTTTTAATAGTGATGGTAGTGAAGCAGAGATGTGCGGTAACGCTATTCGCTGTTTGGCTAAATATGCTTTTGATAAAAGTATAACTGCCTCTGATGCTCTCTCTATTGAAACTTTAAATGATATAAGGTTTATTCGCCTGAAAACAGAACAAGGGAAAGCTTCTTTAATCCAGGTAGATATGGGCGAACCTATCTTGGATAGTGTTCATATCCCTATGATTGGGAATTCTCGTCAGGTGGTAGCAGAAAAAATAACTGCTGCCGGACAGGGCTATGAATTTACGGCTGTTTCTATGGGAAATCCACATTGTATTATTTTTGTAACCAAGAATCCTGAGGAAGATCTAACGAGGGTGGGAACTCTTTTAGAGAGACATTCTTTTTTCCCCGAAAAGACTAATGTAGAATTTGTGCAGGTTGTTAATAGAGAAGAAGTAATAGTTTGGGTTTTTGAACGAGGAGTAGGACCTACTCTTGCTTGTGGCACTGGTGCTTGCGCTGCTGTTGTGGCTGCCGTTTTAAATGGTCTTACAGATCGCCAAGTAAAAGTTAACTTGCCTGGAGGCTCTTTGAAAATTATCTGGTCAGATGATGGGCGTGTTTTCATGGAGGGACCTGCAGAATTTGTTTTCTCTGGTGTTTTGAGTTAACATTAGCTGCCTTTTTGTTTTTAATGTCTTTTGACTTTTTTAGAAACAAGCAGCATGATTAGAAACAGAGGGGGAAATTACAGGTGAAAAAATATACTGTTGCTGTGGTGGGAGCTACAGGTATGGTAGGGAGGACTTTTCTTAAAGTTTTGGAAGAAAGGAAATTTCCTATCGAGGAGATAAAACTTTTAGCTTCTCAGAAGTCGGCTGGGAATACTATACTGTTTAAGGGACAGGAAATCATTGTTGAAGAAGCCAATGCCGTTTCTTTTGAAAATGTAGATTTTGCGTTTTTTAGTGCAGGAACATCTGTCAGTAAGGCTTTAGCTCCGTCGGCAGCTAAAAGAGGCGCTTTAGTTATTGATAACAGCAGTGCTTTTCGCTTAGAACCAGATGTCCCGTTGGTGGTGCCCGAGGTTAACCCAGAAGCAGCCAAAGAGCATAAAGGAATTATTGCTAATCCCAATTGCTCTACTATTCAGATGGTAGTAGCTTTGTATCCGCTCCACAAAGCAGCTGGATTGAAACGAGTGGTAGTATCTACTTACCAGGCAGTATCGGGAGCAGGAAAAGCAGCCTGTGATGGTCTTTTACATGAGTCTATGGCCGTTTTGGAAGGCAGTAAAGTAGTTCCTGCAAGCTTACCTTATGGCGGAGCTAAAAGATTTTATCAAATAGCTTTTAATCTGGTACCGCAGCTGGATATCTTTGTGGAAGATGGTTATACCAAAGAAGAAATGAAGATGGTTAATGAAACCCGAAAAATCATGAGTTTGCCACAGCTCAAAATTACAGCAACTACAGTGCGTGTTCCAGTAATGAATGGACACTCTGAGTCTGTTAATGTAGAGTTTGCAAAACCTCTTTCAGTAGAAAAGGCTCGGCATATTTTAAAAGAAGCTGCAGGCATAGTTGTAATTGATAATCCGACCGAGACAGAATATCCTATGCCTTATTATTTGGATGGAAGAGATGAAGTGTTTGTTGGTCGCTTGCGAGTTGACCCTTCAGTGCAATATGGTCTTAATATGTGGGTTGTCGCAGATAATATCCGTAAAGGAGCAGCTACTAATTCTGTGCAAATTGCAGAGCTTTTTATTTAAAGTACTAATACAAAAAAGTGTTTGTTACGTATCTAAAATATTATATAGTGTAATTATAGTGTAATTGGCTATGAAAAACAGTTGTTATTATTAGCAAAAAGGGGACAGGCCTTCTTAACTAGCTTCCTAACTAGAAAGAGAAAAATAGCTCCCCTAACGTTATAACATTAGATTTTAAAAGGAGAGAGCAAAATGGGAGCATCAGTTCCAGAGAACGCTTTATTTAATTTTAAGATAGACCGAGAAAAGAAAGAGGAGATGCATATTCTTCTGGTAGCCGATTATGTGAGAAAGGGGATAAACCTTCCCCTAATGGGAGATATCTTCTCCAACTATTATAGAGACTTAATAAGAGATATCCCCTCTGATGGTTATAACAGAGGACATTTTATTTTGTATTCCAAGAGGTTATGTGGCGGTGATATTTATTACAAAATGACCTACCAGGAAAATGGAGTTGATGAGATCCTCTATGAAGATACAGTTGATCCAGAGATATTTAATCGCTTTGTTAAAGATTATGAAATTGCTGTTTTAAACCCTGTGGGTTCTTTATGGCAAGAAATCAAACCGCTAGAAATAAGAATGAATGAAGTTGTACAAGAAAAACATTAATAAGAAAAATCGTTGTTGAAAAGTTTGACAAACTTTCTCAAGTAGTGTAGGATAGTGAGCAAATATAATAGTTATTGCTGTGATAGGGAAGAGTAAATACCAGTGGCAGGACTATAGAGAGTCTGGTGGTGGTGGAAGCCAGATGTTAATCCCGGTATTGAATACGCCCCGGAGCTGCAAACCAAAAGGAATTTTGAAAAAGAATTCTTAGTAGGCTTTGACGGATTCTCCTACCGTTAAAAGGGAGAAGGGTATAAATGGAGTTAAATTCCTTCTGTGCCCTTGAGAATGAGAGCGAGCAAAAGAATTTATTTTCTTTGCTAAGCAGGGTGGTATCGCGGAAGTAAAGCTTTCGTCCCTAAGGGGCGAAAGCTTTTTATTGGTGCGCCCAGCATGGGCGTAGTCTACAGGGTGAAAGTCCCGAGCACCGAAGGTGATATAGGTGTTAGCCAAGAGCAAGGGTGTCCATCGTGAGGTGGAATCTGAAGGAAGCTGGAGGCAAATTTCCGGTCTGAGGAACACGAACCACATAAAAGGCTGTAATAGTTGGATGAGTTTGCCAAACAAAACAAAGTCCGTATCACCCGAAAGCTATTATAGTAGATGTGGCAGATAGGTGGAAAGAAAGACTACGTTCTTACCTGGGGAGGTCTGATAGCTAAGTTGTGGCAATGAATTTTGAAACAACAACCCATGCAGTGATGTGTGGTTGAACTATCAGAAGTCAGCAGAAGTCATAGTACTAGGGGAGCAATAGCGACCCTAGGAAGGACTGAACAATAGGAGGTTATGTAAGTTTGCCGTGTTTCAGACTTGACAGAGATAACATGAACGAAGCATTTA
>CAZIRG010000178.1:0-3745 GCA_964541505.1 uncultured Syntrophomonadaceae bacterium
GGCACTTCTGCCAGGGCTGCTCGCCGGGCTGTTACTTTGTCCCGTGCTGAAGGCAAAAAAACAGGACTGATACAATTACTGACCCTCTGGCCGTTGCCAGTAGAAAAAATTAAAGCAACACTATCTTCTTCGTGCCGAAATCTGATTGTACCGGAGATGAATATGGGTCAGCTGGTGCTGGAAATAGAAAGAATTATCAAAAATAAAAAAATCTATCAGGTAAATAAATGGAGTGGGGAAGACATTTTGCCCCGGGAAATTCTTGACTGTATTGAGGAGGCGAATATTTAACCATGACCAGACCATACAGAGAATATTTGCGTGAAGAGTTGTTTCCCTAGATATGGTGTCGCGGTTGCAGCCACGGTATTTCACTGGGTTCTATCGCCAGAGCTATGTCTATTCTCGACCTACAACCGGAAAAAACCGTAGTCGCCACAGGTATAGGCTGCTGGGGCAAGGCCGATGACTATTTCAAAACCCATGTCTTTCATGGTACGCATGGGCGTGCTCTTTCCTTCGCCACCGGTATCAAGGTAGCCCGTCCTGAACTGACCGTCTTGGCACTCATGGGGGATGGAGACGGCGTTACTATTGGCGGCAATCACTTTATCCATTCAGCGCGTCGCAACTTGGATTTGACTGCCATCATCACCAACAATTTTAACTATGGGATGACTGGTGGTCAGCACTCCGCCAGTTCACCCGAGGGTAGTATTACTACTACCTCGCCTTACGGTACGCCCGAGCCCGGGTTTGATATTTGCGAGTTGGCGATAGCCTCAGGCGCTACATTCGTAGTCAGGACTACTCCTTACCATATAATGCAGATGGACAAACTTATTGCAGAAGCTATAGCTCATAAAGGGTTTTCCGTGGTAGAAATCATGTCTGGCTGTCCTACCTATTTTGGCAGGTATAATAAAAAAAGCTCCATAGTAGAGATACTGCGTTCCTTTCAGGAAAAAGCCGTTAGTAAAAAGAAGTATGACTCTCTACCTGAAGCGGGAAAAAACAATTATTTTCCCATCGGGAAGCTACATGAAATTAAAAAGCCGAATTTTCATGAGATCTATGCAGACCTGCAGCAGTATGCGCAAGAAAAGGTCAGGAAAGAGGGTGGACTTAAATGAAAGAAAAGTGGCAAGTTGTGTTAGGCGGTGAAGGTGGTCAGGGGTTGGTAGTAGCTGGTATACTGCTCGGTGAAGCCGCTGTAAAGATGGGTAAAAACGTTACCCAAACGGCAGTTTACGGCATTGCTTCCCGTGGTGGGTTCACCAAAGCAGAAGTAATTATTGATGCAGAAGAAATTGAATACCCGGCTGTAGAGGAACCAGACGCAGTCCTAGCCCTTTCTGACAGTGCCATGTCCAGATATTATGGTAAGGTTACAGAAGAATGCTGGCTCATCTATGATAGTAGTACCATTGCAGGAGACTACCCTGGCAAGCGAGTTGTCGGTGTGCCACTGACAGGGAAAATCAGGCAGCTCAAGAAAGAAAGAAACATCAGGGCAGCACTGAACATCATCGGCTTGGGAGCTCTTATCTCTCTAACCGGGATGGTGAGTTTAGAGGCAATGGAAGAAGCAGTAAAGGAGCGATTTAAAAAAGGATTTGAGGCCAACAAGGCAGCTTTACAGGCCGGGGCTGAATTAGCGCAGGTCAAATTATAAGCGGTGTAGCATACGGTTCATTAAATTTATGGAGGAAAATAATGAAAATTCTTAGAGTGGATATGTCGTCATTAGAAACAAGTAGTACAGATGTTCCTGCCGAATACGAGTTGCTGGGTGGCAGGGGGTTAACTTCTAGGTTGCTTTTTGAGGAGGTGGAGCCGCGTTGTCATGCGTTGGGAGCGGGAAATAAACTGGTCATTGCTCCAGGGTTCTTGACTGGAAGTGCTATGCCTTGCTCAGGGCGTACGTCTTTTGGAGCTAAAAGTCCGCTTACCGGAACTATCAAGGAAAGCAATGTCGGCGGTAGGGCAGGACAGTATTTAGCTGGTTATGGTATAAAAGCTTTGGTAGTGGAAGGCAAGCCGGCAGATGATACTTGGCGGGTGCTAATAATCACGAAAGACGGTATGCGTCTGGAAGAAAAACCTGGCTTGGTAGGTAAGGGCAACTATGAAACTATGGCTATACTTGGTAAAGAATATGGTGAGAAGAATGCGATTATGTCTATCGGTCCGGCTGGTGAAAAAAAGGCTTCCTTGGCTACGGTAGCAGTTAATGATCTGGAAGGAAGACCCACTCGTCATGCTGGGCGAGGAGGTATCGGAGCGGTGATGGGTAGCAAAGGCTTGAAAGCAATCGTTGTTTCTCCTCCCTCACAGCCTGTGGTTCCGGCGTTTGATGCCGCTACTTTTAAAATGCAAGTAAAAGAATTTGCTGCCAACATGAGAAGCAGCAAAAAAGCTCTTTCCAAGTATGGTACGGCTTTACTGGTTAATATTATTAATGGAGCAGGGGGATTACCCACCAGGAACTTCAGTACTGGCACGAATGAAAACGCAGAGGAAATAAGTGGAGAGAAACTTTACCAACTATGTGCTGAACGTGGGGGGAGAACAGCTCATGCTTGTTCTCGTGGTTGTGTCATCAGATGCTCGAATATATTCCATGATGCTGACGGTAACTATGTTACAGCAGGTTTCGAATATGAGACTATTGGGTTACTGGGCTCTAATTGTGGTCTGAATAATTTAGATGACATAGCTAAGCTTGATTATCTTTGTGATGATTTAGGTATAGACACTATGGAAATGGGAGTTGCCCTTGGCGTGGCTATGGAAGGTGGTTTTATGCCGTTTGGAGACTTTTCTCGCATGAAAGAAAGCATTGAGCAGGTGGCTACAGGAACTTTAACCGGAAAGATGTTTGGCCAAGGAGCGGCGCTTACTGGTCGTGTCCTGGGAGTAGAGCGAGTTCCTGTTGTCAAAGGTCAGGCTATGGCGGCTTATGATCCTAGAGCAATTAAAGGGAATGCTGTAACATATGCTAGTTCGCCTATGGGAGCAGATCACACTGCAGGCAATTGTTTACCGGGTCGGGGGGGACTTGATTCACATAAAGCAGTAGGGCATATAGCTCTTTCTCGCACAACGCAGATATTATCAACTTTGTATGATACTCTGGGGAGGTATGTTTTTGTTGGTCCAGTGCCGGAAATGTTGCCAGCGATCACCGATCTGGCAGCATCTTTTAGCGGTCTAAGCTTAACAGAAGAGATGCTTTTAGAGAAAGCGAAGGAGACTTTAAGACTGGAAATATTGTTTAATAAAAAAGCTGGAATTGGGAAGGAGCAGGATGATTTGCCGCTTTTCTTTCGCCAAGAACCGTTGCCAGAGAGTGGGTTAGTGTTTGATGTTCCAGCAGAAGAAATTGCTGCTATAGAATTTTAAATTTGAACAAAAGAGATTGTTTGCAAAAAGAATGTTAAAAAGTTAAACGCAAGGTTGCGTTTATAAACATATTGCAGTCTGCGGACTGCAGTTACCAGTTACCAGTTTACAGTTTACAGTGGTTACGAGGGTTCAGGGATAACCGGGTTCAGGGAAAATGGGTTCAGGGTTGTCAGGTTCAGGGTTGGGGGACGAGAGTCTTGGGCAACGAGGGTGGGGTGTGCTATACAACAATTAACTGATGACCATTTGGGTTGTTTACCAGAGGCGAAATGCTTAAAATTATGACCAGTTGTTTTTTTGGCATATAATTTGCAACAAATACATAGAAGTTAAATTA
>CAZIRG010000179.1:0-3737 GCA_964541505.1 uncultured Syntrophomonadaceae bacterium
ATCAGAGAACAGCTACTGCGCTTTCAGATAAATGCTGAAAAAAGAAAAAGAAAGCTAGGTGACGAGCAGGAAAACATTGCTACCGCTATCGCTGAATTCAAGCCGCAACGAAAATACCTAGCTTATTTTCAAGCTTACAGCAACACTTATGCTCCACCGGCTACTCTCCGAAAGCTATATACAGAGGCCTTAGAAACCCCCGGCATCATCGGACTCAGTATCGCCACTAGGCCGGATTGCTTGAACGAAGAAGTTCTGGAACTATTGGCAACCTATGCCCAAGACTTTCATATCTGGCTGGAGCTAGGGCTACAAACCTCTCATGACCATACCCTAGCACTTATCAATCGTGGACATACCTACGCCCAGTTTGAGCAAGCAGTCCTATCAAGCAGCAACAGGGGGATTTACCTTTGCGCACATATTATCAACGGCTTGCCCGGCGAAAGTCGCCAAGACATGCTGACCACAGTCCGCCGCCTCAACCAGTTACCTTTACACGGCATCAAGTTTCACCAGCTGCAGGTACTTCATAAAACAGCCCTAGCAACATTATATCACCAAGGCAAGGTGGAAGTAATGTCGTTAAATTATTACCTAGATGTCCTTTGTAACCAACTAGAAATTTTGCGCCCTGATATAGTGGTACACCGCCTGCTAAGCGAAGTTACTGACAACAAACTCTTAATCGCCCCTCACTGGCAGGTTTCCAGAGCCAGCTTCGCCCAGATGGTGGAAAAAAAACTACGACTACGCCACCAATTGGAGGTGGGAAATTGAGAGGTGGGATGTGGGAAGTTGGAGGTTGGACGAGGGAGTTAGTAAATAGACGCTGAAGGACGCTGATTAATATGATTTAATATGATAAAAACATTAATTAATACAAGTGTAACTGGTATAATCAAGCTTCGTCCGGTATTCGTCCGGCATTGACCAAACGAATATATGGGGTCAGCCCTTGACTTGAGACAAATTATCTTTAATTGCTGGGAAAATGCCTTAAACGATGTCCCTTGTCAAGGGCTTACCTCTTCTGCATATTTACACGTAGCGGTAATCCAGTTAGATAATATATTTCATTTGCCAGTAGCTTAGCATCTTCTTCATTATGTGTCACCAAAAGCACTGTCCTTTTCTCTCTTTCCCATATTTTTTTAAAAGCTCCAATTAAGCCCATTTTCAATTCCTTATCTAATCCTTGGAACGGCTCATCCATCATCAGGAGTTGGCTTGGATAGGCAAACGCCCTGACTATAGCTACCCTTTGCTTCATCCCCCCGCTAAGTTCGTGCGGATAATGATTTTTAAAATCTATCAAATCAACATACTCTAAATACTTTATTATCAGCTGTTCTGCTTTTTCCTTTAAAATTATATTTTTAATTACGAAATGTATATTTTCCTCAACAGTCATCCAAGGGATAAGTCTTGGTTCTTGAAAAATATAAGATATTCTTTTATTTTCTAAACCTAGAATTCTGCCACTATCTTTTTTTATGAGTTCTGATACAACATTAAGTAAGGTTGTCTTGCCACATCCTGAAGGACCAAACAAACAGGTAACCTTTCCTTCTTCTATTTGAAGATCAAATTCATCCAGCACAATTAAATCCCCATAAGCCTTACTGATTTTCTCCAAGATAATCACTTTATACCCACCAAACTCATAAATTTGCATTTCTTATTGCCTGAATTTTAACGCAGAGCAACTAATCAAAATGTTGGAAAAAACTTTAAAGTCTTTCCACTGTTAACTGGCAACTGGCTTACCCGGGCAACCACAAGGGATTGCCCCTACGTAACTGGCAACTGTAAACTGTAAACTGGCAAAATGTAAGTTAGTGGTCTTCGACAATATAGTTGCATTAAAATACGATCATATTGTCTCACCGAGTATATACCACCTTGTGCGTTCTCTGCTTTGTAGCTCTATTGAGGATAAGCGCCAAAGTTTTTTCAAAAAACATGCTTAATACAACGATAATAACAGTCCAGGCAAAAGCATCGGCAGTCTGCAGAAAAATCATCGCCCTATATAAGTTAAATCCGATTGAGTGCCTAACGGTGCTTAATACTTCCGATGCTACCACAATTCTCCAGGAAAGACCAACTGATGTCAGCAGACCTGCTGCAATATAGGGCAAAGTACTTGGAATATAAATTTCTCTAACTAATCTAGCGAGAGATACTTCGTACACGTTTCCCATCTCTATAAGGGCGCTATCTACATTTTTAACTCCTTCGATTGTGTTGTAGCACACTATCGGCAGACACACCAAGACACCAATAAATATCGGCACGTTACTTGATTGCAGGTGAATTATGGCAATGACGATAAAAGAAATAACAGGAATTGATTTAATGGAAACAAGTAAAGGCTGGAAAAATTCAAAGACACGCTTATTCAATCCGCAAAAAACTCCAAGAATTATACCTAAAAGAGCAGACAAAACAAAAACAATGCCCACCCTTATTATGCTATGCACTATAGATAAATAACTTTTGTAGTCGGCTAATATTCTCCAGATAGCTGCCGCTGTCTCCAAAGGAGAAGGGAAATAAAACGCACCTATAAAATGCGCAATTATTCCCCAAATAACCAGCCAAATCACAAAAACATTTATTTTTCTGATAGCATTTTTATTCAAAGAAAAATTCATCACTAGGCAAACTGCCCCCTATGGATTTAGGGTCAAAGTCATATATGACTTTGAAAAAATCGAGGATATCAGCTTTTGCGTCTTGTGCCGTAAAATAAACAATACTAGAATAGGGAATTGCCAGTTTGGCAATTTGTGCTTTTGGCAAAATGCCATGTTTCTCTATCAAGACACTCGCTTCTTCAACATTATTGTTGACAAATGCTATCGACTCTTTATACTCAGACAAAAATTCGATAACTGCTTTGCGATTTTCGGCGACAAAATCTTTTCTGGCAGCAATAACTCCCATAGGCAACATTTTCCCCTCGCCCAGCACCTTTTCCCATTCTTTGGTAAAATCAAGCGCAATGCGTACATCTTTATTCTGCATCCTTACAGAGGTGACAAAAGGCTGCGGTAAAAGCGCATAGTCGATTTCACCTGCTGCTATCTTGGTTGCCAAAGCGCTATGTTCAAAATGAAAATCAATCTCAACATCATGCACAGGATCTATCTCATTTTCTTGCAGCAAAAACTGAAGCAAGAATTCAGGAACAGCTCCCTGCCCGGCAGAACCTATTTTTTTGCCAGCCAAATCCTTAATTGTTTCTATTTGAGTTCCTCTTTCCAGGACGAATAGTACCCCCAATGTATTAACAGCAAGAAGTTGAATGTTCCCTTCGGTTTTTGCATATAACACTGCAGCAAGATTAGTAGGCATAGCCGCAATATCAATCTCTCCACTAACAAGCCCGCTTACTACTTGAGTTGGGGCACCCACCACCTGGAAGTTATAATCCACATTGGTTTCGCCTTTTTCGTCCAATTCCATCAATTTTGCCATGCCCATTCCTGTAGGCCCTTTTAAAGTTGCTATATTTATTACAGATTTTGCAAGGGATTCTTGCCCCTCTTCTTTAGCCGCTTCCTTTCCACAACCCATCAGCACCAAACTGAATAGTAGTACAATTAAGAAAATACTTAAAACCTTTTTCATTATGATACCCCTCCTATTTTGGAAGTTGGAGTCCAAAATCCATCACTCTCACTTCCTGTTTTTTAATTCTTCCTGTAATTCTTCCTGTAATTCTTCCT
>CAZIRG010000180.1:0-3718 GCA_964541505.1 uncultured Syntrophomonadaceae bacterium
CTGGTTTCATCAAGAAGGCACTCAAAAACATAATTATCTGTTGTATTTCTAGCCACTTCTAGAGCATGCAGAACAGGAACTCCGCCCGCCAGCAAAAGACCCAAAATGTGGCAGAATCTGACTGTAATAATCTTTAAAGTAAGGTCGCCAAAGACAGGAAACTTTAACTTTATCCTGTCATAATACTGTTTTCCCCGGGTCGTTCTCGTATATCTATAAACCATAAAAACAGTCAGACCTGTAAAAAGCAAAACAAGATACCAAAATCTTTGTGTAAAAGTGCTTACTGTCAGTATAACCATAGTGGGCAACGGCAGTTCCATGGCCATTTCATTTAAAATCAGGGCAAATCTTGGCAATACAAAAGTTAGCATCAGGAACATTGCTAAAAAAGCAGCAATTAAAACCACCACCGGGTAGGTCATAGCACCTCTAATTTTTTCATTCAGGTCATGCTCTTTTTGATAATGCTCTGCTAGTCGTAAAAATATTTCATCAAGCACCCCCCCATGTTCACCTGCTTCTACCATTTTGACCATCATGACATTAAAAATCTTGGGATGTGAACTCAAGCTCTCACTGAAAGCATTTCCCTGCTTCAAATCTTCCTTGACTTTTGCCAAAACTGATTTTAAAGTGGGATTGTCTGTCTGGTACTGTAATATCTCTAGAGATGACAGCAAGGAAACACCCGCATCAATCATAGTACTAAGCTGCTGGCAAAACTGTGCTAAATCCTTGGCAGTAACTTTTTTTTTCAATACCGACATAGCCAAAATACTATCTTTTTTAATCGTTAAATTAACAATATGATAACCATGCTCTCTTAATCTTGCGGCTGCAGAGGAAATATCTTCCGCTTCCAAGACACCCTCATAGCGCTTACCTTCATTATCGACAGTTTTGTAATTAAAGTTAATCATCAATACCTCTCCTACCTAAACCACAATGTTCATCTTTATACTCGCCACAAGGTAAAGAGGATACGAGGGAACGATGAAAAGAGAGGAGGAAACCCCTTTTAGTCTCTTAACCTCTTAATCTCTTATCCTCAACTAGAAGTAACTCTAAACAACTCTTCGTACGTAGTTAGTCCCTGTAGCACTTTCGCAATGCCATCCTGCCTTAAGGTCTGCATCCCTGTTTCTACAGCTTTATTAAAGATATGCATCGCAGTAGCTCTTTGCATGATTAATTTATGTATTTCCTGATTGACAACCAAAACCTCTACAACAGCGACTCTGCCTTGGTAGCCTGTATTATCACAGTCTGAACACCCATTACCTCTGTAGAGAGTTAATTCTTTTTGAGGTTCTATCTCTAAAACTGCTCTCTCTGCGGCATCAGGTGCAAGTTTGTACGCAGTTTTGCAGGTGGGACAAATCTTTCGGAGTAGTCTCTGGGCTACAACTCCGTTTAAAGCAGAAGCGATTAAAAAAGGTTCAATGCCCATATCTATTAATCGGCTAATAGTGCCAGAAGCATTATTGGTATGTAAGGTACTAAAAACTAGATGCCCGGTGGTGGCTGCTTGCACAGCAACTTGAGCAGTTTCTATATCTCTTATTTCACCTACCATTATAATATCAGGGTCTTGCCTTAATATAGCTCTGAGTGCGGCGGCAAAAGTCAGTCCTGCTTTTACATTGACACCTGTTTGGTTTATCCCGGGGAGAAGATATTCTACCGGGTCTTCAGTTGTTACAATGTTGTATTCGGAATTATTTAAATAATTTAAAGTAGCATATAAGGTTGTTGTTTTGCCGCTTCCTGTAGGACCGGTAACTAAAATCATACCAAATGGTCTTCTGATTAAGTCCTCATAGGCTTCTAAGGCTACACTGCCCATCCCCAGCTTCTCCAAAGTAGTCATCATGGAGGATTTATCCAAAATTCGCATCACTATCTTTTCACCATAAACTGTAGGTAAAGACGATACACGTAAGTCGATTGTTTTATTGCCTATATTATAATTGCACCTACCATCCTGAGGTAATCGTTTTTCGGAAATATTTATTTCACTCATTATTTTAATCCTTGAAGTTATCAAGGGATGTGCTGAACTTGGTAGGCTGGTAATATCTCTTAATAAACCATCAACTCTAAAGCGAATTTTTATTTTTTCTTCCATCGGCTCTATATGAACATCGCTAGCTTTTAGTTTTACAGCTTGCTGTAGTAACGAATTTACTATTTTTATGATGGGAGCATCATCTGTCTCTGCTGCTACTGCAGCTACTGCAATATCCGTCTCCTGTTTTTGGGTTACTGCCAATTCCTGTAATGTCTGGCTGTCCATAGCACCAATTCCTAAATATTTATCAAAAACTTTTTCAAGATCATGTTCATTTATAATCAACGGTTTTATGTCATAGCCGCTTACCAAACATAAATCATCTATAGCAACAACATTTAGAGGATCGACCATAGCAACCTGCAAAAATTCACCTTCGGCTTTGACAGGAAAAACTCTGTGGCGATACATTATATTTTCGGGTATAAGGTTAATTATTTCAGGTTTTACGTCAATATCTTTAAATTCTACCTGTGCAATATCTAGTTGTTCTTCTAAAATATCATTAAGCTGTTTTTGCGTGATGTAACCTAATTCAAGTAAAACGTCACCCAACCTATTGCCTGTGCTTTTTTGAACTTTTAAAGCTTCCTGCAATTGAGCTTCATTTATAGCACCTGCCCCAACAAGAAATTCCCCTATACGCTTTAATTTCATCAACTATAGCTCCTCATGGTCAGCCTACGGCTGACAGTTTACAGTTTACAGTTTACAGTTTACAGGGGTTACGAGGGAGGCTTCCAATGTTCTACATAATACCATCAAACAACAACCGTAAAACCTTTGTTCCTCTCGTTAACCATTAAGCATCAACTGGTAACTGGCAACTGACTTTCCAACTTTTAACTTTCCAACAATTAATTTCCTTCGTGAGTATAGTTAAGAAATGAGCTTCCTGATCTTTTTTGGGATAACTACAGTAATTCGACAAGAAACTCGCAAATCCTTCTTCTTCTGAGTCTACTTTTTCTACGCAAATAAAAAATTACTATAAATTGAGAATATTTAGAGTTTGTTGAACCTACTTTAAAGCATGCCCTAATTACTTTTCATTTTCTGCCAAAGATTTTTTGCATTATATATACATCGAAAAATTTACCGAATTTCTTGCCGCTTTCTTTCATGATTCCTACGTGTGTAAATCCAAAATCTTCTAATATATGTATGCTTGTCCTGCTGTCTTCTACCATTCTAGCTATTATTGTATGCAAGCCTGCCTCTTTTCCTCTTTGCAAAATAGCTTCGGTTAGTTTTTTGCCCAGCCCCTCTCCTCTGTAACCTTTTTTAATATAAAGAGAGACTTCCGCAGTATAGGAATACCCTTCTTTATCTGACCAAGAACTCAGTGATGCCCAGCCCATAATTACGCCTTTTTCTTCTGCAACTATAACCGGGCACCTATGGTTATGTTTTCTTAACCAATTTTTTTGTTCTTCAATTGACTTTGCTTTCGTATCCAAAGTTGCTGTTGTGTTAAGAATAGCTTCATTATAAATTTCGGTAATTGGCACTAAGTCTCTGATTTCAGCCTCCCTAATTACGGTCATTTTTAAATTCCCCTTTCTCAGGCAATAGCCGTGTCTGCTAATTTAGAGGTGAGAGACCCATTCGACTCGCAAGCTCGCTCAGGGTGACGACAGGGGG
>CAZIRG010000181.1:0-3713 GCA_964541505.1 uncultured Syntrophomonadaceae bacterium
CAAAAAAAATATACTCCTTTTGTGGTGGAACCGGAAGAAGTTATTATAAATCAGCGGGGAAGGGATAATTATCAGCGAGAAGTACATGATATCATTGTAGAAAATGGGGAGAATAGGGTGGATTGTATTCTGGTAGGGGAAACTTTTTCTAAGCCAGGTCACTGGTCCAGTTACCCACCTCATAAGCATGACATCTACAACCCTCCCCTAGAGACTAAAATGGAGGAAATATATCACTTTAAGGTAAATCCGCAGAACGGTTTCGGGGCACAGTTTATTTATACAGAAGATGGCAGTGTAGGGGAAGTTTATGCGGTCAAAGATGGTGATACAGTATTTATACCGTGTGGTTATCATCCGGTGTCAGCTGCGCCGGGGTACAGCCTTTATTACCTGTGGGTCTTGGCTGGAGAGCAGGGAAGAGAACTGATACCTAGAGATGATCCAAACTTTGCCTGGATTAATGTTACTAAATAATTAGGCGCAGAGCAATTTTCGCAGAGGGAGGAAAAGGATTATATGGAAAAACTAAATAAAAAAATGTTAGAAAGAAATAGGCAGTTTCCGTCAGATTTGGAAGTGCAGCCATACCCTGAGCACTTACCGGAGAAAGTGATTCAATTTGGAGAAGGTAACTTTTTGCGTGCTTTTGTGGATTGGATGTTCCATCGTTTAAACAAAAAGGAACTTTTTAATGGGCGAGTAGTAGTGGTACAACCGCTAGCTGATGGTATGATATCTGAGCTGAATCAACAGGATGGGATGTATACCCTAATCTTAAGAGGTTTGCAAGATGGTCAAGTTGTGGAAGTAAAGGAAGTTATTACTTCTGTCAGCCGGGGGATTAATCCTTATACTCAGTGGGAAGAGTACCTTGAGTGTGCGGAAAATCCGGCTATTGAATTTGCAGTTTCTAATACTACTGAGGCTGGGATTGTTTTTAATCCGGCTGACCGCTTTGAAGATGCTCCTCCTTCATCCTTTCCTGCTAAATTAACTGTCTATCTACATCACCGCTTTGAGCATTTTCAAGGGGATGAGCAAAAGGGTCTGGTAATTCTCCCCTGTGAGCTTATTGATCGGAATGGAGATAATCTTAAAAGAATAGTGCTTGAGCTGGCTGACCACTGGAGCTTGTCGGAAGAATTTAAACATTGGCTCGAAAAAAGCAATTACTTTTTAAACACTTTGGTAGATAGGGTAGTGCCTGGTTATCCTAGTGATGAAATCGAAAAAATAAGCGACCAATTGGGATATCAGGATTTAATGTTGGATACGGGGGAATTGTTTCACCTGTGGGTTATTGAGGGTCCTGAAAAGTTGGCAAGTCGTCTTCCTTTCCGTGACGCTGGTCTTAAGGTTATTTGGACAAGTGATATGTCTCCTTACCGTACTCGCAAAGTGAGGATTTTGAATGGGGCACATACAGCTACGGTTCCGGCTGCTTTTCTTTACGGGCTGGATACAGTTGGCGAGATGGTAGAGCATAATTTGCTAGGGAAATATACTAGGGAGATTATTTTTGAGGAAATAATTCCGTCTATAGATTTGGACAAAAAAATGTTAACTGAATTCGCCCAGGCAGTGCTGGAAAGATTTAAAAATCCCTATATCAAACATTATTTGAACAGCATTCTTTTAAATTCTACTTCTAAATACAGAGCTAGGGTCTTGCCATCTTTACTGGGTGCCAGCAGCAAAACCGGTGAGATTCCTGAAAAACTTTGCTTTTCTTTGGCCGCCTTGTTGGCTTTGTATCGTGGAAAGGTAGAGGGGGCTGTTATGAAATGTCAGCGTGAAAAAGGAGAATTCAGCATTAAAGATAGCCCGGAAGTTTTAGATTTTTTTCAGAGTACTTGGTCAACCTGTGATAGTACCGAGGAATCAGTTTATGCTTTGGTACAAAAGGTGCTGAGTAATACGGTTATGTGGGGGCAGGATTTAAATGACGTGCATGGTTTGACTGCAAAAACAGCCGCTTACCTGTACAGTATCTTAACTGTAGGTATAAAAGAGACGCTAGGTCGGCTTGCAGGTAAATAAAATTACCGAGGTGAAAGCATGGAATTATATAAAGTTATGGAAAAAGACAATGTGGCGGTGGCATTTAGACCACTTGAAAAAGGGAAGAGCATTTCCTTTGATTTACAGACCCTTACTGCGGTGGATGATATTCCCTGGGGACATAAAATAGCACTGCAGGAGATTAAAAAAGGTCAAGAGGTTATAAAGTACAATTTTCCTATCGGTACTGCTACTATAGACATAAAAGCTGGCCAGTGGGTGCATACTCATAACCTCAAAACAGGTTTAGGTGAGCTTTTAAACTACTCTTATAATCCCCAGTTGAAAACAGTAAAGATTAAAAGTAATGAGCAGACTTTTATGGGTTACAGGCGCAAAGATGGTCGGGTAGGAACAAGAAATGAAATATGGATTATCCCTACAGTAAGTTGTGTCAACAGAAATGCGGAATTGATTGCGAAAAAGGCTCTGGAAACAATGCCAAAGAATTCAGGAGTTGAGGGCATCTATGAGTTTAAGCACCCTTACGGCTGTTCCCAAATGGGAGAGGATTTTTCACTGACCCAGAAAATACTGGCAGGATTGGTTAATCACCCTAACGCTGGTGGTGTATTGGTATTGGGACTGGGCTGTGAAAATAATCATATTGCCGAGTTCCAGAAAGTATTGGGAAAGTATGATGCTGACAGAGTCAGATTTATGGTGGCTCAGGATGTAGAAGATGAAATTGCAACCGGAGTTGAACTGGTGAACCAGTTGGTAGAACATGCCCGGCAATTCCAGCGTCAACCATGTTCTGTTTCTGACCTTACGGTAGGGTTAAAATGCGGTGGTTCTGATGCCTTTTCCGGCATTACTGCGAACCCGCTGGTAGGAGCTTTTTCCGATTTACTGCTTGACCAAGGGGGGAGCACTGTTTTAACCGAGGTGCCAGAGATGTTTGGAGCCGAAACACTGCTTATGAACAGAACGGTTAACAGGAAGGTGTTTGAAAAGACGGTCAAACTAATTAATGGTTTCAAGGAATATTACCTAGCTCATAACCAGCCTGTCTATGAAAACCCTTCCCCCGGTAATAAACAGGGTGGTATCTCTACGCTGGAAGAAAAATCTCTTGGCTGCACTCAAAAGGGCGGTACAGGCAATATAGTAGATGTTTTGGATTACGGGGATAGTGTCAAAGTCAGAGGATTAAATCTCCTGAGTTCCCCCGGCAATGATATGGTAGCTGCTACTGCCTTGTTGGTTGCTGGTTGCCAAGTTATTCTTTTTACTACCGGGAGGGGGACCCCTCTAGGAACGGCTGTGCCGACAATAAAGATTGCTACTAACAGCGATCTTTATAGGCGGAAGTCTAACTGGATGGATTTTAATGCTGGTACTTTGATAGCAGGAAACGCTATGCCAAAGCTGGCGGAAGAACTATGGGAGCATGTTATTGAGGTAGCTTCTGGGAGGGAGACTAAAGCTGAAGTTATGGGTTTTCGGGAAATTGCTATCTTTAAAACTGGTGTTACGCTGTAGAGTATTTTTAGGAGATTGGTATACTCGCCGAGTTCGCAAATCCGCATTTCTTAGTACTTGAAAATTTAATACAGTAAAAACAAGGGATATCGCTGATTAGTGAGTCAGTGAGTCAGTCAGCCCATTCGACTGCGCTCAGGGCAGGCTCTACGGCTGTAAGTGAG
>CAZIRG010000182.1:0-3698 GCA_964541505.1 uncultured Syntrophomonadaceae bacterium
AAATAAAAAAAGAACCTTTTATTTTGCTTACAATAGACAAAAAACCCTGTCACCGTTGGTAAAAGAATTTCTTAGTTTTAGTTGTGATTATTTATCAAAACAGCTAACTTTTTAAAATGCTTGTAAAAAGACCTGAAAAGAAAGGAGCAGTGCTATGACCACTATAAAACGCATTGGCATACTGACAGGAGGAGGGGACTGCCCCGGCTTAAATGCTGTTATCAGGGCTGTAGCCAAGACAGCCTTTAACCGTTTTGGGTTAGAGGTAATCGGCATCGTCAATGGATTCGGAGGATTAGTAAATAATGACTGGTTCATGCTGGAGGACCACCATGTCTCCGGCATACTACACCGGGGTGGCACTATACTGGGAACAACCAATAGGGATAACCCTTTCCATTTTTTAGTATCTGAGGGCTGTGCTGCGGCTGTTTACCAAGATATGTCCGATCAAGCCATCGCTAATCTAAATAATATGGGAGTAGAAACCCTGATTGTCGTAGGTGGAGATGGTAGTCTTTCCATAGCACAGGAATTTTATTTAAAAGGCGTTCCCGTAATAGGTATTCCGAAAACTATTGACAATGATTTAATGGCGACAGATATTACTTTCGGATTTGACACCGCTCTGCACACAGCTACTGATGCTATTGACAAATTACACACTACAGCAGAGTCACATCACAGGGTTATGGTTTTAGAAGTAATGGGTCGCAATTCAGGCTGGATAGCTCTGCAAGCTGGAGTAGCTGGAGGAGCTGATGTTATCATCATTCCAGAAATACCTTTTACTTACGAAAAAATAATAGCTAAGATTATGCACAGAATAGAAAACGGTAAAAAATTTAGTATCCTCGTTGTCGCTGAGGGTGCTATAACACCAAATGGAAACAAAGTTTATCAGCAGGTAAACAGTAAACAAAAGCGGTTGGGAGGAGTTGGTCAGTTAATTGCTACAGAAATCGAAAATCGCACTAAAATAGAAGCTAGAGTTACGGTTTTAGGACATCTGCAGCGTGGTGGTACTCCATCACCTTTTGATCGCATACTAGCTACACGCTTTGGGGTTAAAGCAGTAGAAATGGTACTAGCAAATGACTTTGGTAAAATGGCTTGTTTGAAAACCCCTTATATAGAGTCTGTTTCTCTACAATGGGCCATTGCAGAACAAAAAAAAGTTCCCCTAGATGGCGAGCTATTACGTTTTGCCCGTTCTATAGGGACATCTTTTGGAGATTGACGAGTGAGTTATTGAGTGACTAAGTGACTGAGTGACTAAGTGACTGAGTGACTAAGTCAGCCTCTCGGACTCCCGACTTGGCTATCGGGTATCCGGGCAAGTGCCAGCGGAAAAATAATAATGCCTCCGCAAAAGGATAATGACGGATACCCTCCTACTCGTCGTCTTCACCAGCTGTAAGTGAGTAAGTATGGACGAGACACAACGAGGATTAAGTGAGGGACTAAGTGAGTAAGTAGGACCGAAACATGACGAGGTAATTGGCCCCACTTACCTACTTACCCACTTACCTACTTACTTACTCACTTGCTCGCTGACTTCCCTGCCCCACTAAAATACCAAACCAGTAAAAATCCGAGGATAAAAGCCAGTACTACAAACAAACTCCAGGAAAAAGGCCACAGAACTCTTGATGAACCAATAATTAGACCAGCAAATAAATAAGCAGCCAAAGCCCGAAAACGAAAATAGAATTTTTCCACTCCCCGGGTAAAAAGAAAAATTCCCAACAAGCTACCAGTAGCAAAAACAACCAAATTTAAAACAATAATCTCATTTAAAGACGAAAGCACATTGTCATAGATACCCATAATAACCAGCACTGCACTACCAGAAACCCCGGGAATAAGCATTGTTGCCGTTGCAATTACTCCTCCCAAAAACAAGAGAAAATAATTAAAATCTGCACTCTTCACCGTCAAGACTACCGGCTCGTTAGCCAAGAAAAATCCTACCAACAGACCTGTAAACATCAGTAATAGCCTATTACGACTAATCGCTGGTTTTTCTTTCATAATTGTTCTGACAGAAGCCCACAAGCAACCTAGGAAAAAAGCAGAAATAATATCCCGGTAGGCAACAAAAAAGAAAAAAAGAATAAATCCTCCTGCAAAAATGCCTACAACAGCACCCCCCACTAAAGGAAAATAAGGTTTTAAATTTAATTTTACTAGGTCTTTTAATATTTTATCGTAGAGGCCCAAAATAACGATGACTGTCCCACCACTCATACCGGGGAAAACAATGGTAATCCCTAAAATAAGTCCTTGAAAAATTAAAGTCATCCCCTGCTCCTCTCTTATAGGTACTCAGACCCTCCAACTCCCGTTAACTGTCAACTAGTAATTGGTAAGTTAGTTGCCTTTGGCAGTATATATTATCATGAAAGGACTCTCAGGGACAAGCTATAATTTTTTTCTCTACTTTTGATTGAAAAAATGAAAAAGATATGCTATATTACAGAGATTTTTTATTAAAGTGTCGCCACCATAATTGCTTTTATGGTATGTATCCTGTTTTCAGCCTCATCAAATACTACTGAGTGCTTACTTCTGAAAACCTCATCAGTTACTTCCATAGATGCTAAATTAAACTCTTTGTAAATTTTTCTTCCTGTCACAGTATTCAAATCATGAAACGCTGGCAAACAATGCATAAATATCACATTATCGTTGTTTGTTTTCTGCATCATTTCCATATTAACTTGGTATGGAGATAATAGTTTAATCCTTTCTTCAAATTGTTCTTCCTCACCCATTGATACCCAGACGTCTGTATATATTATATCTGCGCCTTTAACAGCTTCTATATTCTCAGTAAGCTCTATGATGCCACTTGTTTCCTTTGTTACTTCCCTCATCTCTCCTACTAATTCTTCTGCCGGTAATAAAGCCTTAGGTGATATAGCTACAAAATGCATCCCCATTTTCGCAGCTCCAATCATTAAAGAATTTCCCATGTTATTTCTTGCGTCTCCTACGTATACAAGCTTGACTTTAGACAATGGTTTATCAATATGTTCCAGTATAGTTAAAAAATCAGCTAATACTTGTGTTGGGTGATACAAATCTGTCAGTCCGTTCCAGACAGGAACTCCTGCATGAATCGCTAACTTTTCCACCGATTCTTGCTTAAACCCTCTAAACTCAATTCCGTCATAATACCTACCTAATACTTTTGCTGTATCTTCAATAGATTCTTTTTTGCCCATCTGGTTGTTTGTTAAGAAAGTTACATTTGCTCCTTCATCAAAGGCTGCCACTTCAAAAGCACACCTTGTCCTTGTTGAGCTTTTTTCAAATAATAAAACAATATTTTTACCCTCAAGTGTTTTATCTTTTTTACCCAGACGTTTTTTTGCTTTTAAGTCTCTAGCCAAGTTTAGTAAGTAGCGAATCTCTTCTGGGCTAAAATCTTTTAATGTAAGAAAACTTCTTCCTTTTAAACTAACTGACATCACACATCCTCCTACCTTATATTCTTTTTACTGTTATCAATTGTCAACCTTCAAATGTTCATTAATTCCTGATTTTTTAGCTTTCACCTCACCTAAATAATGGTAACTAATCAGGCCTATTGAGCTGTTTTTAAAATTATCTCATACGTTATACGTTGCTCTCAAGTTGCTGCAGCAAATACCAAAGTGAGCATTGATTTTATTAATCAGAAGGAGCGGAAA
>CAZIRG010000183.1:0-3697 GCA_964541505.1 uncultured Syntrophomonadaceae bacterium
GGACGGTTCTTTTTTGACACGGACACAAGTAGTCCACCGGGGACGGTTCTTTTTTGACACGGACACAGGAAAGAGCATAGTGAGAGGAAATATAGTTGCTATATTCTCCCAGACTGCTGCAAAGCAATCATTCCAGCACCAAAACCCACCTGCTACAATTATAGCATATTTAATGGGCATAAAAAGAAGACATTCCCGAAACGAGGCATCCCCTTCCCTCATACCGAAAAAGGCAAGCAAAAAACATTCTCGCTTACCCCATTCCATGCATACGAAGCATGAAAATCCTCTTTCTGATATCCCAGTGCGATGCCCACCCACCCTAAGACCAACAACCGAGAACCACTGGGGACGGTTCTTTTTAGTCCACCGGGGACGGTTCTTTTTTGACACGCACAAGCTTTCTTCCCACCTCACCAACCGTCAACCACCACCTCTGTCACTGACTCGCCCACATATTTTTCAGACATTATCTTGTATATCTTGGGAATATCAACATTTTCTCTCACAATCAAGGCCAGTTTGTCATACTCGGCATCTTTTAGCTGGGCAAAGTCAACTACGTCCTCGCTTTTTTCTAGACCTTTCTTTTCTTTGATGGTGTTGATTAACTGTCTTCTGAAATCATTGTTTTCAAATAGGCCATGCAAATATGTGCCAAACACGTTGCCACTTTCGTTTATAGCCCCATCTTGCCGACCATCTGCAAGCACAATTAGCGGTTTACAGTCGCCAATTATTTCCGTAACTCCCTTATGTATCTCATATCCCGTTATAGTTTTATTTTCCAGCATCTTGAAAATAGCATTTTCTGCCGCTAGTTTGCCCTCTACCTGTTTCGTTGTCTTGTTTTCCTGCATTACGGTTTTAATGTTTAAAAGAGCCAACCCACTTATTTGACCTATTGTGGATTCTACTCCTCCCGGGTCAAGCATTTCCAATCCTAACATTTGATAGCCACCGCAAATACCTACGATAGGAACACCTTTTTTATGTAGTTTATAAATTTCTGCATCCATCCCCTTGTTTTTAATAAATTTCATATCATACAATGTGTTTTTGCTACCTGGAATAATTAGCAGGTCAGCCTCTGCCAGTTGTTCTTTTCTGGTTGCATATATTAACCTGACATCTTTTTCTAATTCTAAAGGCGTAAAATCGCTCAGCATAGATAAATACGGTAATTTTATAATCACTATAGTTATATTTGCTGTGTCTTTTCTCTGGTTAAATCTAGTGGTTACGCTGTCTTCATCATCTATATTAATTTCCATGTATGGAACTACGCCTAAACAGGGCTTGTTTATTTTTTCTTCGATCATTTTAATACCCGGCTCTAAAATTGTAAGATCTCCCCGGAATTTATTGATTATAAATCCTTTTATTCTTTTTCTTTCGCTTTCTTCCAGCAGCATTACCGTGCCGTATAAAGACGCAAAAACGCCGCCTTTATCAATATCAGCAATCAGTATTACCGGGGCAGCAAGCATTTCTGCCAAACCCATATTCACAATGTCATTTTCTCTTAAATTTATTTCTGCCGCACTACCTGCACCTTCAATTACTATTATTTCATACTCTTTACTTAGTTTGTGATAGGCTGCCATAATCAAATCTTTTAACTTAAGCTTCATCTCCCCATATTGCTTGGCATTCATATTTTGCCAAACTTTGCCATTTACAATCACCTGGCAGCCCACATCACTGCTGGGCTTTAGTAAAATAGGATTCATTTCTACCCGGGGAGCAATACGTGCTGCTTCGGCCTGGACTACTTGCGCCCGACCCATCTCCTTGCCATCTTTGGTTACAAAAGAATTTAAAGCCATATTTTGAGATTTAAACGGTGCGACCTTAAAACCGTCATCTCTGAAAATTCTACAGAGAGCAGCCGTGAGGATGCTCTTTCCCACTGATGAAGCTGTGCCTTGCAGCATAATTTTATTGGCCTTAACACCAGTCACCACCCTTCCACACTCCTAACTTCCCACCTCTAACCTCCAATTACCAACCGTCAACCACGCAAATATTGTCGAAAATCTTTGACCAACGGATAAACATATATTTTTTTAACGGAAACATTTTTTGTAGCAAAACGATCCATTCTGGTCCGTCCGGTTGTTTCTCCCAGGTAAATCCAGTTGGCAGCTTTATAACAAGTCCCCACATATCTTCTTGTATCTACAAATGTTTCCAAAAGCACTGGTTCGTAGCCATATCTGTCCAGCCAGTCTTTACGGATTCGCTTACTCAACAGCGATAGGGACTTGCTGGCCAAGTTTTTTACCTGCACCCAGGGAAAGATTAAAAACCTGGAATTGTTTATAATTAGGTTTAATTTTTTGCTCCTGTCTTCTACCGTCCAATCAAGCCAGCTATCCCGTGCTTTCAAAGCCCAGGAAGAAGACGCCAGCAATAAGCAACCTAATTTTTCGTTGTCTTTGGAGACGATAAAATATTTCTGCTGCGCTCCAAAAGGCACTCTATAGCCTAAATAATGATACCTATGCATGTACTCATTCCAAAGTTTGACCTCGTCCTTTCCCTGAACTGTTTCACACCTTAAATATTTGAGTTCCGGTATGGTTATTTTCTCCGGCGGCTCTGTAGCTGCTGTAAATACGATCTTTTTCTTCGTGTACTTGTTCTTTCGCTGCTGCTTTGCCGGCAGTGCAATCGCCCCCTGCTTTTCTAGCTTCTCCAATAATTGCCTGGCTGAAGCAACTTTATTTTTCCCCTTTTCCGTTGTCCAATTATAGTTTTCACAGACAGTATTTATTAACTCCTGCCGCGTTAAATTTTTAAAGGTTGTAACTATTTCTATAATTTCTTGCAGCTCTTGCGGTGTAAATTCCCGCCCGCTGATTAAGACGCTGGTCGTTTGATTCTTATTTTGTTTATTTATAACATATCACCCTCACTGATAATCGAATCTATTTCTGTCAATAATTCAGGAATTTTATCATTTATAACCGACCATACTATTTCCCATTTTACCTCAAAATGGAAATGAATGACCTTATCTCTCATGCCGGCAATACTTTTCCATTCAATATCTCCCTGCTTCTCTTTTAAAGTTTTAGATAGATTTTTAACTGCTTCTCCAATGATTTCTATATTACGAATAACAGCATCCTGTGTTTTGATATCCTCTAAAAACTCTCTATATGTCATTTCCCCTGTGTAATTTCCAATCCTTTCTCCTGCTTCTTTTATATCTAAAAGAAATTCTCTATCACCTCGCTTAGACATAGATGACGCTCCTTTCAATATCCTCTGCAACTTCCTTGATTCTTATCGTGCTGATGCTGTCAGGAGCTAAAAGATCTATTTTTCTAGCAAACAAGCTTTCCATATAAAAAGATATATCCATAAAGGCATCAAAAAGCCCTTTAAAATCTTCACCAAATATTGCCAGATCGAACTGTTCCCCTTCTCCATTTAGTGGAGAGGGGGGTTAGGGGGGAGAGATCTACAAAAAATTACTTTAAATTGATTTATCAACTCATCGTTAATAAATTCTACCTTGATGTTTTGGTTTTTGCATTCTGAAATTATTCTCGCAATCCCCGTCCCCATTCCTCTGAAAGGGATACCTGCTATATCTTTAATATGTGACAGTACTATTGGGTTTCTTGGCAAATGAACTCCGCTTTTAATCGCAGCAATACTTAATGTGTTGGGCAAAACTCCTGGG
>CAZIRG010000184.1:0-3682 GCA_964541505.1 uncultured Syntrophomonadaceae bacterium
AGAGACGCTGTTGAAAAAACTGCATAAGGCATTTGTCATTATACTGGATGGGTGGGGCTACGTACCATACAACCGTACCGGTGGTCAGCTACTCTTTGACTATCTCGCCGAAATACACGAGCAGAAGTTCATCATACTAAACACGAACCTAGAGTTTTCCAGATAGGTAAGTGTACTCTATGATGAGCAGATGACTGTCACCCTTGTAGGCAGACTTATGCACCATTGCTATCTTCTCTTGTTTACGAGAGAGAACAACTGGCTAAGAGGGTCTAGCATCAATGATTTTTACCGCTCAATAGCGTCAGCAGACAAGAAGGAGGATCAGTGACATGACAAAACAATTATCAAAGAACTTGAACATCTATTTAGATCCTGAATCAGATTTGCATTATATCCAATAAAAATAGCCAGATAGCCGAAGTTGTAATCAAAGTCTAATAATTAGCTGTTTTGTCTTACACAGATGCTCATGACAAGCAATAGGGAGCAGCTGTCCACGGTTTCCACAGCGGCTGGAACAGGCGTTTTTCTGCCCGAGCTGTGGGAACGGTGGTCAGGTGCGACCGGCGATTTCCCAATCACGGAGATTAAAAAAACTTAGTCCGCAGGCAAAGAAAGCCTTACCCTTCATTAGAGGGGTTTTTTTGTAGGTTTAAGACTTACTCCCCTAAAAACAAACCCCGTCCAGGGTGACATTTTGTCAGGTTAATTAACTGGATTTTAGGGTGACATTTTATCTGGTTATTGACAGCAGGAATAGTTTATCAGCACCCATCCATTGAGAGCCTGCGGCGTGAGTTATCGCGCAACTGGCAGCTGCGAGAGATTTGCGGCTTTGACCTGTTTTTAGGAGAGCGGGCGGTGCCGCCGGCTTACGTGTACACTCGTTTGGAAACTTATGTTATATATTGACGAAGTGGAAAAAATGTTTTTGCAACTGGTGGAAGAAATAAAAATATTATTACCTGATTTCGGGCGAGTTTTGGCTATAGACAGCAAAATCATTGGTAGCCTGGCCCGGGGCCGGAAACGGAATGAAGAAAAGAATGCCCAAAAGCCCGTTTGCACCCGTGACACCGATGCCGACTTTGGCAGGAAAACGTACCGGGGACGCAGAAAAGACGGCACCCTGTGGGAAAAAATAGTTTCGTGGTTTGGCTATAAGCTTCACCTTGTAGTTGACGCCGTCTATGAGCTACCTGTTGGCTCCTGCGGTGACAAGAGCATCGAGTAGTGACGTGAAAGAGGGGCATAAGCTGATTGACCGAGTGGCCGAACAAAATCCGGAGATCATAGAACGTTGCGAGACATTAACGGCGGATAAAGGCTATGATGACAGTAAGCTAATCATTAAACTATGGGACAAATGCCAGATCAAACCCGTAATTGACATTCGCAATACGTGGCGGGACAGTGAGGAAACGCAACTGGTGATTGGTAGGGACAACGTTGTTTACGATTACTGTGGTACAGTTTATTGTCACTGTCCCGAGACTAACAAGCGTTGCGAGATGGCTTTCGGAGGATTTGAAAAGGGCCGGGAAACCTTGAAATATCGCTGTCCGGCCCGGCACTACGGGGTGAAGTGCCGGGGCATGGAGCAGTGCTCCACGACAGGCGGAGTACGCATACCCTTGGCAGAGGATCGGCGAATCTTCACGCTCTTGGCGCGGTCCAGTTACAAATGGAAGACAACTTACAAGAAGCGTACGACCGTGGAAAGGGTAAATGCCCGTCTGGATGAGGGCTTTTGCTTTGAAAAGCATTTCATCCGGAGTCTAAAGAAGATGAAACTGCGTTGTACGCTGGCTCTGATGGTAATGCTGGCGATGGCCGTGGCCGGATACGGGAAAAGCAAGAAATAAATATGAGGAGCCTGGTAAAAGCGGTCTGAAGCAGCTTAATCCGGGCAAGTAAAAATTTTAAAAACCAAGGGATGTTTCGAGGGGTTGGTATGCCCTTTTGCAGGAATATTGCTAAATATTGGGTTTAGAAAAGTTGTTTTTACTCAAAAAACGGCTTTGTATGCCACGAGCGTTAGTCGATCAGAGCGAAAAATGTTTGCAACGCAAAAAGCTCAAACAGAAACAACATTGACAACCGTGAATAGTTATGATATTCTTAAGCATAGTTGCATATACTGCAATATTATTGCAATATATGCAACATTGGGAGGGAGAAGATGGAAACTGTATCCAGAGCTTTAAAGTTACTAAAAGTGATAGCAACTAGACCTATGCGAGTACAAGAAGTTGCAGTAATTCTAAATGTTCAC
Organism: uncultured Syntrophomonadaceae bacterium; assembly: GCA_964541505.1. Classification (GTDB taxonomy): domain Bacteria; phylum Bacillota; class Dethiobacteria; order PWVN01; family PWVN01; genus CAZLTH01. The sequence continues at coordinate 2,279 of CAZIRG010000184.1, forward strand.
AAAAGCTCAGCTTCAAGACTTTTGTCTGTTTTGCAGGAAAATAATTTTGTGCGACTTAACCGAGAGAAGAAATATGAACTTGGTTATGCAGTTTTTGAACTGGCCTATATATTAAAGGAAAATCTGGATTTAAGGGTAGTGGCAAGACCCTATTTGGAAGCTATCAATGCCACTACCAACGAAACAGTTCATCTAGCTATTCTAGATGGTGCGGAAGTTGTTTATATTGATAAGATTGATTCTAATCGATTGATTAGAATGTATTCCCGGACAGGCAGAAGAGCTTCTTCTCATTGTACGGGAGTGGGTAAAGCTATTTTGGCTTTCTTACCTCCTAAACAGCTGAATAAGTTGCTAGATAAAATGGAGCTTAAAAAATATACGTCAAATACAATAATAACGAAAGAAGCACTGCAAACAGAATTGAAGGAGATACGTAAAAATTCTCTGGCTTGGGACAGGGAAGAGCATGAAGAGGATATTTACTGTATTGCTGCCCCGATATTTGATTTTAACAAACGTGTTATAGGAAGTATAAGTATATCTATTACCATTAAATATACTTCTGTGGAAAAACTTGTTTCCTACGAAGCAGAGTTAAAGAAAAGTGCCGAAAATATTTCACGCGAAATGGGATATGTCTAGCTGGAAAAATTTTTCCGAAAAAAGGAGATGAACTTCAGAAATAAAATATGTTCTAATAGAGGAACTGCAGGAAAGTTAGAATCACAAAAATACGAAGGAGGAAGATAAGATTATGCGGAAATATGAAACAATCGGTAAAATTGTTGAGTTAGGAATTATAGCTATTATCAGGACTGATAGCCCCCAGAAAGCAGTGAAAATAGCTGATGCTTGTTTGCAAGGCGGCATAAAAGTTTTAGAGGTAACTTTTTCTGTACCGGGAGCTGATAGAGTAATAAGTTCTTTACGAGAAAGGTATGCAGAAGAGGAACTGTTGCTGGGAGCGGGAACGGTACTTGATTCGGAAACAGCCAGGATAGCTCACCTGGCAGGAGCAGCATATATAGTTGCCCCTTCTTTTAATGTAGGTACAGCTAAATTGTGCAATAGGTACCAGATACCTTATATGCCAGGATGCTTTACCATCAGAGAAATGGTTGAAGCTATGGAAGCAGGCGTGGAAATCATCAAGCTCTTTCCCGGCAGTGCCTTTACCCCTGATATTATCAAAGCTGTACGAGGCCCCTTACCACAGGCACTATTGATGCCTACCGGCGGAGTGAACCTGGACAATGTTGAAGCGTGGTTTAAAGCGGGTTCTGCTGCCGTAGGAGTAGGGGGCAGCCTTACCACTGCAGATGGTGATGATTATAGCAGTATAACTAGAAAATGCAAGGAATTCATACAAAAAATTAAAAATGTCAGGTCTTATACCATTGA